>VFKJ01000221.1 GCA_009885595.1 Myxococcales bacterium
CCGTGCGGCGTGAGGTCGAGGATCGAGCCGCCGTTGGGGTCGAGGTAGTTCTGGGTGCCGATGTCGGCGATCACCACGTCGACGAAGCCGTTCGAGAGCTTCACGTCGCCCACGGTGCCCAGGCCGTTCCACCCGCCGGGCCGCTGGGTGACCGAGTCGATGCGCTGCACCTTGAGCAGCTCGCCCAGGGCGGCATCGCAGGTGAAGGCGACCTTCGGGCAGGGGGGCGGCACACGGCAGTCGACCTCGCCCCCCAGGCAGCCTTCCTTCTGGCAACCCGAGAGGGCGAGCGCTGCGAGGCCGGCGACGACGAGGACCAGCTGCTTCATGGGAAAGCCTCCAACCCGTGCGCGGCGTGGCACGAGTCACCGATGAGATCGAGGTAGACCTGCTTCTGCGTCTTCTTGAGCTCGAGCATCCGCTCGAGCGTGTGGTCCTCTTCCAACGCGCGCACGGCGATGTCGAGGAAGGCCTTGGCGCGGTTGATGTCTTGCAGCTGCGCCGCGGTGGGCTTCCACCCGAAGTCGTCGCGGAAGTGCGCGTCGGTCTCGAGCCAGTGGCCGTAGAACTTCACCATCTGCACCAGCACCTGCACCTTGTACTGCGGCATCGAGGTGAGGGTCTGCTGGTAGGCGGCCTCGTACTGTCGGCGCTCCGACTCGAGCCGGTAGAAGTGGATCGCGATCTGATCGTCGAGGCGCTTGCCCCACTTCTTCTTCACCGCCGGGTGACGCGCCCACGAGAGCACGCCCTGCACGAAGTGGAGCCCGCCGCAGGAGTGCGCGTAGACGCCCTGCTTGCGCTTGTCGACCTGGGGCAGGTGCTGCTCCAGGCCCTGCTCGAGATCCGCGGTCGCCCGCTCGAGCTCGGTGAGCGCGTCGTCGAACACCTGGTCGAGGTTCACCACGGTGCCGTCGTTCGCCTTCCAGGTGGCGCCAGGCTTGTGGGTGACGGCGAACAGCCCCAGGGTCCAGCCCACGTCGCGCCAGTACTCGGGCGACTGAGGGCTGTGCCGGAAGCCCGCCTTCGCGGAGTCGACCAGCTGCTGCAGGGTGATCGGGCCCCACGGACCCGCCAGCCTGGTGGTGAGCGGCATCTTCGCGTCGTCGACCAGCGCCTTGGCGTTGAGGTTGGTGTGCGGCTCGATCGGCGTGCCGTCGGCGGAGTAGCGGAGGAAGCCGTAAGGGGCCCCGGGCCCCGCGCCCCCGTCGGGCAGGGTGTTGCGCAGGAGGAAGTCGTGGAAGATCACGTCGATCGCCTTGCGCCCATCAGACGCGAGGAACGAGGGCCCCAGGGTCTTCACCCCGTGCGCGAGCGCCCACGCGTTCTTCGGATCAGCCGCCCAGAGCAGGCACTGCGTGCGCAGCACGTCTTCGGCGTGGGATCTCGGAGCGGGCGGGGAAGCAGCGACCGCGAGCGACAACAGCACCTGAAAAAACATGTGGAGTCCTTCTAGCTCAGCCTGTCAGAGGACGTCGCACCCTTCGAAACCCTCCGCTATAAGCCTCGGCTCGTCCGCGGCCGCACGGACGGGCTGGGCCACGGGAAACTCACCACGATGAAGATGTTTCGCATTCTGTTGCTGGTGCTCGCGGGGTTCCCCACCGGGGCCGCCTGGGCGCAATACACGGCGACCGCGCTGGCGGGCATTCCGTACCCTGCGCTCACCAACCCCACGCCGGTGCCGCTGGTGGCCCCGGGGGCGCTCGATCCGATGGATCGCGGGCGCGTCACCATCGCGATCGGCTTCAATTTTCCCTTCTACAACCGCGTGTATGGCCAGCTCGTGGTCACGGCGAACGGGCTGCTCTTTCTCGAGCCGTCGTCGGCGGCCAACAGCACCTCGGACTTCTCCGGCAACGACCCCATCCCCAATGGCGCCGAGCCCAACGGGCTCATCGCGCCGCTGTGGGACAACCTGATCGGCGACACCGTCACCAGCGCGGTGCAGACGCAGTCGGTGACCGGCCCCAACGGCCAGGGCCTGGCGATCGAGTTCAAGGACTGGAACCGTGTCTTCGGAAACTTCCTGCTCAACTTCCAGGTGCGCTTGTGGGCGAACGGGACGATCGAGTTCTACTACGGCGCGATGAGCGGGTCCGGCGCGACGCCGCTGGGCGCCACCATCGGCATCGAGTCGCCCAGCGGCAGCGCCGGCACGCGCGGCCTCACCAATTGCACCGTCGACTGTTCGCTGACCAGCTTCGACCCCGCCGGGACGGGCACGCCCATCAGCTACATCAAGTTCGGGCCGCCGCCGGGCGTCGATCTGCAGGCGCTCACGCTGCGGGTGGACGGCATCACCGAGGCGGGCGCCGACCTCTCGATCGGCACCACCGTCACCATGCGAAACTTCGGCACGCAGCCCAGCGGCACCTTCGGCTACGGCGTGTACCTCTCGTCGGACACCATCTACGACCTGGGTGATCTCGAGCTGCTGCCTGCGCCCACCGGGCCCTTCTCGCTGGGGCCGCTCGCCGTCGCCACCGACACCCACGTGGGCACGGTGCCGCGGCCCGACGGCGGCTCCTGGTACGTGCTGGCCGCGATCCCTCCGCTGCCCGATGGCGGCGAGACGAACGTGTTCAACAACGTGCTCGCCTCGTCGGTGCCGTACGCGGGCGGAGTCGATCTGATCGCCGAATCGGTCTCCCCTCCGCCGATCGCCGGGCCCGGCGACGTGGCCGTGCTGCAGGTGGCCTTCAGCAACCAGGGCTTCGAGCCCGCGGGCGACGTGAGCGTGAAGTTCTACGCCTCGGTCGATGGCGCGCTCTCGGCGGACGATCGGCTCTTGAGTACGCAGACGGTGGCGGTCACCGGCGGCCAGCAGGTGGCGCAGACGCTCTCGTTCACGCTGCCGGGCAACACCCCCGCCGACGACTACTTCCTCTTGATGCAGCTCGACGACGGCCCTGATGCGGGCGCGATCCCCGAGCGCAGTGAGCTCAACAACGTCGCCGTCTCCACCTCGCAGATGCAGGTGCGGCAGGCCGACCTGACGGTGACGGGGGTTCGGGTGTTGCGCGCGGCCGCCCCCTACGACGAGCTGAGCTCGGTGTTCTTCGGCGAGGCGACGCGCTTCGAGGCCTTCGTCTCGAACACCGGCGGCGCGACCGCGCCCAACGTGCGCGTCTCGTTCTTCATGTCTGACAACGAGTCGCTCAACGCGGTGACGGACTCGCTGGTGGGCAACGTCCCGAACCTGGCCTTCGCCCCCGGCGAGTCGCGCTGGGTGCCGCTGCCCAGCGCGCTCATTCCCACCACCAGCCCGGGCGGCCAGACGCTCAGCGTGCAGCCGTACTTCTTCTTCGCCGCGGCCACGGGCATCGGCCTGGTGGAAGAGAACCCCGGCAACAACTTCGACAAGTCGCGGCCCACGGTGGCCCGCCTGCCCGCGCCGAACCTGCTGCCGGTCGAGATGCAGACGCCCGCGCGCGCGGGTGCGGGTGAGCTCATCGCCATCTCGCGCACGCTCACGAACCTGGGCAACCGCGACGGCATCGCGGCGAAGTACCGCTTCTATCTGTCGGCCAACCCGATCATCACGCCTGACGATCAGGAGCTGATGCGGGTGACGCCGACCGGCGACGTGCTCGATGGCACGGTGACGCTGGCGGTCGGTCAACGCGAGTCGGCGGTGGAGATCCTCCGCTTGCCGCAGACGCTCGCCACGGCCCCGTGGTTCATCGGCGTGCTCATCGACCCCGAGGGGACGATCGCCGAGGCCGACGAGAGCGACAACGGGCTGGCGGGCACGCGCACCGACGTGGTGAGCCAGTCGCTGGGCCTCGCCACGCCGCTGCTGCCGGACGCCACCATCGGGCTGCCGTACTCGGTGCGGCTGGCCGGGCAGGGGAGCGTGGGGCCGTACAGCTTCTCCCTCGCCGATCCCTCGTCCCTGCCGGCCGGGCTCGCCCTCTCGCCCGCGGGGCTGCTGAGCGGCGTGCCCACCGTGCCCGGTGCCTTCACGGTGTTCTTCCGGGTCGAGGCCAACGGCCGCGCGGTGACGGTGGCGCGCGCGCTTCGCGTCTCGCGGGTGACCAGCTCACTCGAGCTGAGCGCGCGGGCGCTCCCGGCCCCCACCCGCTTCGTGCCGTACCGGGCGCAGCTGGGCGCAGCCGGTGGCTCCGGTGGCTACCGGTACCAGTTGGTGGACGGGATCCTCCCGGTGGGGCTCACGCTCGCAGACTCCGGAGAGATCGCCGGCACGCCCACCGATGCGCTGGGCACCCTGCGCACGTTCGTGATCCGGGTGACCGACTCCATCGGCAACGTCGACGAGCGGGCCTTCGTGGTCACCCTGGTCGACAGCGCGCCCTTCACCATTCAGACGCGCGAGCTGCCCGAGGGCCAGGTGGGCTCGGAGTACCTGCAGTCGCTCCTCGCGGTGAACCCGAGCGGCGCGCCGGTGTCGCGGCCGGTCTCGTGGAACGTGATCAGCGGTGAGCTGCCCACCGGGCTCGCTCCCGAGGCTTCGCAGGGGGACACGCTGGTGATCTCCGGCACCCCCACCCGCCCGGGCCGCTTCCGCTTCACCATCGAGGCGGTGGACGGGCAGGGCCGCACCGACGCGTTCACCTACTTCCTCTTCATCGCCTCGGGCGCGGTCGATGCTTCGGTCACCGGCACGCGGCTGGTGGTACCCGGCGGCGAGGTCTCGGTGACCTTCACCGCGTCGCCGCTGCCGGCGGGCGCGAAGTGGTTCTGGCGAGAGGGCCGGCTGCCGGCGGGGGTGGTGATGGCCGAAGACGGCACGGTCAGCGGCGCCGTCGCCTCGGACGCGGGCCACGGCCTCTACGCCTTCACCCTCGGCGTGGGCCTCGCGCCCGATCAGCTGCTCGCGATGCAGAGCTGGTCCCTCGAGGTGGCGCCCGAGAAGAGCAGCAGGGCGACGTGCTCGGTGAGCGGAGGGGCGCTGCTGGGGCTGGGGGCGCTGCTGCTCTTGCGCAGGCGCCGGCGCGGAGCAGCCGGTCGGTGACGTCGCGCGCGCGGCCCCTGGTCATCACGCTGCTGCTGTTGTCCGGCGCGACGGGCCTCGTCTACGAGCTGGCGTGGTCCAAGCGGCTGGCGAACCTGCTGGGGAACACGGGCCAGGCCCACGCGATCGTGCTCTCGACCTTCATGGGCGGGCTGGCGCTGGGCGCGTACCTCTTCGGGCGGCGGGCCGATCGGTCGAAGCGGCCGCTGGCGCTCTACGGCGTGCTCGAGCTGGGCATCGGGCTCTACGCGTTGGTGTTGCCCCAGGTGCTCGAGGTGGCAGGTGAGGTCTACCTGCGGGTCGCCCCCGGGCTGAGCGGACTGCCGCGGCTCTCGGCGCGGCTGGGCCTGGCGGCGTCGGCGCTGCTGATTCCCACGCTCCTGATGGGCGGAACACTGCCGGTGCTGATGCGGCACCTCACGGAGCGCCTCGGCTCAGCGCGGCGGCAGCTCTCGATCCTCTACGCGGTCAACAGCCTGGGCGCGTCGGCGGGCTGCCTGTTCGCCGGCATGTGGCTGGTGCCCGGCGTGGGTTTGAGCGTGTCCGAGCGGCTGGCGGCGGTGGTGAACCTGGCGCTGGGGGCCGCCGCGGTGGTGGCGGGGTGGCGGCTGCTGGCGACGCCCACCGCGAACCCCGCCGGGGAAGCAGAGACGCCCGCCTTTGGACCTGCCGCGGTGCGCGCCGCCCTGGTGGGCACCGCGCTCGCGGGGTTCACCTCGATGACCTACGAGACGGTGTGGATTCGCGTGCTGTCGATCGTGCTGGGCGGCACCAGCTACGCGTTCACGCTGATCCTGACGGCGTTCATCCTGGGGATCTCGCTGGGCAGCTTCTGGCTCTCCACGCGCTCCGACGAGAACGCGCTGCGCACCTTCGGGCGGCTGCAGCTGGCGCTGGTCTTCGCGGTGCTGGTGTCGATGACGGCGTACGCGCGCTTGCCGTACGCGTTCATCCAGGTGCACGCGCGGCTCGATCACGGCCCGCAGACCTGGGGCACCTACCAGGTGCTCAGCTTCGTGGTGTGTGGCGCGCTGCTGCTGCCGCCCACGTTCCTGCTCGGCGCCAGCTTCCCCGCGGCCGCGCGCGTGGCGCTGAGGGCGATGTCGGACGTGGGCGCGCGCCTGGGCACCACCTACCTGTGGAACACCATCGGCACGGTGAGCGGGGCGCTGCTGGGGGGGCTGGTGCTGCTGCCGGTGCTGGGCCTCGAGGGCACGCTCGCGCTCGCGTTGGTCGCGAACCTGATCGCCGCGGGCTGGGCGCTGCTCGCCGACGGCTCGGGCGTCGAGCGGAAGCAGGCCTTCACGCTGTTGGTGCCCGCGGGCGTGGCGCTGGTGGTGGCGGTGGTGGGCACCTCGGGCTGGGCCTCGACGCTCGCCGCCTCGGGCCGCTACCGCGAATGGAATCGCAGCTTCGACAGCTACGCCGAGTTTCTCGAGGAAGTGAAAGCGCGCAGCGTCATCCGTTTCTATCGCGACGACGTGTTCGCCTCGGTGTTGGTGGGCACGCAGGACGACGATCGCCGCTACCTGCGCATCAACGGCAAGGTCGACGGCTCGAACGGCACCGACATCGACACCCAGATCCTCGCCGGGCACCTGGGCGTGTTGCTGCACCCGAAAGAGGTGAAGCGGGTGCTGCTGGTCGGGGTGGGGGCGGGCATCACCGCCGGCTCGCTGCTCGCGCACCCCATCGAGCGCCTCGACGTGGTGGAGATCAGCCCCGCGGTGGTGGAGGCGGCGGCGTTCTTCAAGCCGGATCACCGCGACGCCTTCAACGATCCGCGCTGCCACGTGTACATCGAAGACGCGCGCACCTTCCTCGCGCTCTCGACCGAGCCGTACGATCTGATCGTCAGCGTGCCGAGCAACCCGTGGGTCTCGGGGGTGTCGGGGCTCTTCTCCAAAGACTTCTTCGAGATGGCCAGGGGCAAGCTGGCGCCGGGTGGGCGCCTGGTGCAGTGGATCCACACCTACGAGTCTTCCGTTTCGCTGGTGAAGTTGGTGGTGCGCACGCTGCGCGGCTCGTTCGAGCACGGCACCACCTGGGTGGGGCCTGACGATCTGGTGCTGGTCGCCAGCCGCGAGCCGCAGGCGTTTTCGCTCGCCACGCTCACCGCGCGGATGGCGCGGCCCGAGGTGAGCGCTGATCTCTCGCGCATTCACCTGAAGCTGCCCACCACGCTGCTCGGCCGCCAGGTGCACGGCGACGAAGCGCAGAAACGCTTCGGCGGCGAGGGGCCCGTCAACACCGACGATCACAACGTGCTCGAGTACGGCTCGCCCATCGCCTACTTCGTGGCCGCCGACGTGCGCGTGCCCGACTCGCGGCGCCTGGTGGACGAGCGGAGCACGCTCGAGCTGTCGAAGGTGCTGGGAGGGCGCGCGCTCTCGGAGAGTGAAGCGCACGATCTCTACGCGAGCCTCTCGTGGGTGCATCCGCCCGATGATCCGCTGGTGCGCGCGGCGGCGGCGGCGTGGCTCGACGCGAACGGCGAGTCGGTGGAGGCGGCCCAGGCCTTCGCGGCCGCGGCGCTTCGCCAGGGCGATGTGCTGCGGGCGCTCGAGGTGCTGCGGCCGATCATCGAACGCGAGGCCGATTCACCCGACGCGTACGCGACCTGGCTCGAGGCGACCCGCCGGCTCTCCACGCGCGAGGGCGCACCGTGGCATGCTGCTTCGGCCGACGTAATCGACGCGGAAATGAAGGGCCGAAAGTCGCTCGCCGCTCACCCTGATCACCAGGGCCTGAAGGCGTTGCTTGAGGTCGAGAGGCCGTAAGTGGCTGTCGTTGCAGGTGAATTTGACCTCCGGCGCCGCATCCTCCCGTTGACGTATGGAGAGGTCGAAGGTCCTCTTCGATACTCCTTTCATCAACAGCGCCTCACTCCCGGGGCCCATTCGAAGGAGCGACACCATGGCGAAGCTCAACAAGCAGATGGCCCTCAAGAAGTCCCGCGGTCAGGGCATGACCGAATACATCATCATCGTGGCGCTCATCGCGATCGCGGCCATCGGCGTGATCACCCTCTTCGGCGACAACATCAAGGCGC
>VFKJ01000454.1 GCA_009885595.1 Myxococcales bacterium
GCGCCTTGATGTTGTCGCCGAAGAGGGTGATCACGCCGATGGCCGCGATCGCGATGAGCGCCACGATGATGATGTATTCGGTCATGCCCTGACCGCGGGACTTCTTGAGCGCCATCTGCTTGTTGAGCTTCGCCATGGTGTGACTCCTTCGTGAGTGCCGCGTGGATGAAGGAAGTATCGGACGGGGGGCTGATCCGCTCCATACGTCATCAGGAGGACCCTTCGACTTCTCTCAGGACAGGAGTCGAACGCCTTGATCTACCTGGTGGGTAAAAACGCCTACATGCCCGCCACCTTCGAAGCGATGCCGGAGGAGCGGTGGACCGCGAGCGCTGCGTCGATCACGCCTGCGTGCAGCGCTGTCCCTGATCATCGCCGTCGGGAGTTGAGGGTGGCGAGGAGCTGGTTGAGGAGCTCCATGGGCCGATCGTGCAGGGCCCGCCAGGTCCAGTGGAGGACGAAGAACCCGCTCGCCGTCAGGAGGTTGTTGCGCTCGCGCTCCGCCTCGAACTCCTTGACGCCGGAGTGGTGCTCGTAGCCGTCTCCCTCGAGAATCACGCCCTGCTCCTCGAAGAGGAAGTCGACTCGAACTCGCTGGTCGCCTGCGTGCCCGCGCTTCTGGCGCCTCGGCCGGGGGAGGCCGCTCCCGTCGATCAGCTCGAGCATCACCGCTTCCAGTTCGCTCTCGGTGGGGCCATCTCCTCCGTCGAACTCGTGGGTGAGGGCGAGAAGCTCTGGCGCACCCGGGCGCCCTTTGCGCTTTTCGAGGGCGGCGCGCAGGTCGTCGAGCGTGGTCAGCTTGCGCCGAAGGGCTTCGTCGAGGCTCGCCCTCATCGTGAGCTGGTCGGTCGCTGCCGAGAGATCGATCAACGTCCGCGCGGCGCTGGTGACCGGCAGGTCGTCGACCTCGTCGAGGTCCTCCTTGAGAAATGCGTCGGTGCGGTGAACGGTCACACCCGCGGGTGAGCGCTGCTGCGAGGTGAGGGTCACCTCGAGCGTTCCCTCTTCGAACCGGGAGAAGGCGTGGAGCGCGGCGGCGGTCCGGTGGGAGAGAACGGCCCCCTTGCCCGCCCAGATCGTGAGCGCCTCCAGCTTCTGTCGGAAGGTCTCGGGTGCACCAGCGACCCGATACACGCTGGGGAAGACGCGGACCAACCCACCGCTCGCGAGCCGCCGGCCGAACTGCCGCTTCGTGATGAAGCGCAGCACCTCGGCGCGCTTCATCACGCCGAAACGTGTCGCCGCTTCCTGCAAACACCGCACGTCTTCCGCCCTCACGCCCACCCCCAGTGTGTTCTGGGGCCGGTATAGCGGGCGGGACCGACATTCTCGGAAAGTGGAAGTGACAGGCGCTCCCCCTGGGGTGCCGTCTGTCACTTCCAGTTTCCGGGGCGACCCCGCGACGGGCAGGGCCAGCCATCGCGCAGAATGTGGAAGTGACGAAATGCCCCTCGCTGGGTTCCTTTTGTCACTTCCAGTTTTTCCCGGAGCTGCCGGGCGGCACCAAAGCGGTCTTCCGCTCTCCCGGGCGGCGCTGATGGCATCATGCGCGCACCTCGGGGGCTCACCATGCGAAGCGCGCTGATCGCTGCCGGTCTGACGTTGTGTTGCTGCAGTGCCACGCCGTCGACCGATGCAGGGGTCGGTGGCGGTGGTGGCGCCGCCACGGGCGGTGGCACGGCGACCGGCGGCGGGTCCACGACGGGCGGCGGAGGAGGAGGCGCCGCGACCGGCGGCGGCGGCGGCGGATCCGCGACGGGCGGCGGCGGCGGAACGACCGGTGGAGGAGGAGGCGCTGCGACCGGCGGCAGCGGCGGCGGCTCGGCGGTGTTGCCGGGACTCTTCGAGCACCAGCACGGGTGGAACAAAGACGTCACCGCGCTCCCCGCCTCGACGCGCTCGGCTGCCATCATCGAGGCGCTGCAGGGCTTGGGCGGCTGGGGCAACGGCAACCGGCTGCAGATCGATTTCAGCATCGCGCTGCTCACCGCCGACGCCACCACCCCCCGCCGCACCATCACCGCGGCCCCCGCCGGCTACTGCTACGGCGGCCCCGACTGCGACACCGTGCCGCTGCAGATGCCCATGCCCGCCAGCGGCAACACCGAAGGCAGCGCGGACTACACCTGCGACACCGCCAACAACGACTGCCACGTGCTGGTGCACGAGCGCACCGAGAAGAAGCTCTACGAGCTGTACAACGCCACCGCCGCGGGCAGCAACTTCACCGCGCTGGGCGCCTTCGTGTGGGACCTCACGAAGCAGTACGGCGAGGTGCTGCGAGGAGATCAATGCACCTCGGCTGACGCGGCCGGCCTCCCCCTCTCGGCGCTCTTGCCCACCGCCGACGAAGTGGCTGCGGGCGAGGTCCCGCACGCGCTGCGCTTCATCCTCCCCAACGCGCGCATGAAGGCCGCCGTCTACGTGCGCCCCGCCACGCACGCCGGCGGGCCCTCGAGCACCAATGCCGACGCGCCCCCGTACGGGGTGCGCTTTCGCCTCAAGGCGAGCTTCGACGAGACCCCGTACAACACCAACGCGCGCGTCATCCTGCGGGCGCTCAAGAAGTACGGAATGGTCCTCTCCGACGGCGGCAACATCGCGCTCACCTTCGCGGACGATCGGCTCTCCACTGCGAAGTGGGCCACCCTCAACATCACCGCACAGACCTTCAACACCATCGGCGTCGGCGAGTTCGAAGTGGTCGACCTCGGCGCCGAGATTCCCCTCACCTACAACTGCGTTCGCGCTCCCTGAGCACAGCCTTGTGCAACCCACTGCACAGTCTTGTGAAGGGCTCTGCGAGGGCCCCAGCGGAAGCCCCTGACATCGCGTGATCCAGACCCGGCGCGAGCGCTGCAGAACGACCCTGCATGCCCCTCTTCAATCGCCCCGACGGAAAGCTCGCCACCGACGTTGCCCCCTTTCGCCGCATGATGCCGTTCCTCATGCGCACGCGGACTGAGTCTGCCGTGTACTTCGAGCAGGACCTCGACCTCACCAGGACCCAGCGCTTCATCGACGACTACAACGCGACGCACGAGCGCCGCATCACCGTCTTCCACCTCTTCACCTGGGCGATCGCGCACGTGCTCCACGAGCGCCCGCGCATGAACCGCTTCGTGATGGGCAACCGCATCTACCAGCGCGACGGCGTGTGGATCTCGTACTCCGCGAAGAAGGCGCTGGCGGACGGCTCGCCCATCGTCGTCATCAAGCGGAAGTTCGACCCGAAGATGACCTTCCAGGAGACCGTCGACTTCATGCACGGCGACCTCAAGGAAGGCCGCAGCGACAAGAAGAGCCACATGGACAAGGAGCTGTCGTTCTTCCTCAAGCTGCCCGCGATGCTGCTGGCCTGGGGCGTGGGCATGGTGCGCTGGCTCGACTCGGTCAACCTGCTGCCGGGCAGCTTCATTCACCCCGACCCCATGTACGCGAGCATGTTCATCGCGAACCTGGGCAGCGTGAAGCTCGAGTCGGCGTTCCACCACCTCTACGAGTACGGCAACATTCCGCTCTTCGCGGCGCTGGGCCGCACCAAGCTGGTCCCGGTGGTCGACGAGTCGGGCGCGGTCACCAGCCGCAAGGTGTGCTCGATCAAGTACACCTTCGACGAGCGCATCGAAGACGGCCTGTACTGCGCGCACTCGCTCGAGCTGCTGCGCACGATGGTGGAAGACCCCAGGGCCTTCATCGAGTCGCAGCAGGCGCCGCGGCTCGCGCGGGCTGCCTGAGGCTCAGAGGCAGGGGGGCACGCCGGCGTCGGCGGACTCCGGGAGAGTGAAGGTGACCGGGGGGCTGGTGGTCACCGTGTACGTCCCCGCGGGCAACGCGGGGATGGTGCACCTCACGACGCTCGGAGCCGCCGGCGCCGCCGCGCCTGCCCCGCCGGTGCCGCAGGCGCTCACGCCGGAGACAAAGAGGTCGATCTGCCCGCCGTCGACGTTCACCTGGCAGGTGCCGCCGCGCAGCCAGGTGGTGCCCTCGAGGGTGAAGGGCGCATCGGCGGCGACGGTCCCAGCGTCGGCGCGATGGCAGACCGAACTCGGAGCGGAAGAGACGGGGTCGCACACCGGCGGCGAACAGGCAGCGAATGAGACGGCGAGTAACGCGATTCGAAGGTGCATGGGGGAGCTCAGAGGCAGGAGGGAATGCTGGCGTCGGGAAGAGTGAAGGAGAGCGGCGTGATGGAGTTCACGACGTAAGAACCCTCGGGCAGCGCGGGAATCTCGCACCGCACCGGCTGCGCGATCGCCGGTTTCGAGAAGCCTGTTCCGCCGCGACACGAGGTACCGGCGATGAGCAACTCGAGTTGCCCTCCGTCGACGAACACCGCGCAACTGGCGCTGACCAGCGTGGTGGTGCCC
>VFKJ01001137.1 GCA_009885595.1 Myxococcales bacterium
CCATGATTCGAAAGTAGCCACCGGCGCTGAAACGACTGTCAGGGGCCTGCGCGAAAGCCAGGCCAGCGAGGAACACAAGCAGGTAGGGGACTCGCACGGCCAGGACTTCTAGCCAATGCGCGCACCGCCCGACATCAGATCCGCTCGAAGCTCTGGCGGATTCGGTACACCAGATCGCTGATGCGCGCGTCAGCCTGCTCGAACCGGATGCCCATCATGTGATCGCTGGCCCACATCACCCGGCCGAGCATCTCGACGGCCTCGGCGCCGTGAGGCAGCTCGAGCCGCATCGACACCAGCGACATCGGCGGCAGCGGCCGGTGCGTGACCACCCCGATGCCGGCCTCGGAGATGTCGTTGGCGTGATCGTCGACGCGCAGCTCTTCGCTGCGCACGTGAACCACGAAGTCCGCGGGAAGCCGGTTGAAGCGGCGGGCTTGGGAGTACTGCTGAGGCTTCGTGAATGTGACGAGCTGTGTAGTCATCGTTCCCCCCCGGAACGGGAATTGGTCAGCAGCGACAAGCAGCAGACTGCTCCCGGCTCCGTGGAGACTGCAACACCCTTCCGGGTTTTTAATTCTGAACTTCCAGAACGATGACGGTGCGGGCCTTCACCGTGTAATCCGCCGAAGTGACGGGATCGGGCGCGGTGAGCCAGATGTTGTTCGAGCTGCGCTGCGGCTTGTTCAGGGTCACCAGCGTTGCAGGCAGGTCGAAATACGACTGGGTGTCGATCACCCGCTTCCAGGCGCGGCCCTGGGGCAGCGTGAAGGTGACGTCGCCGGCTTCCCCGTTGATCAGAATGGCGAGCTCGGGCCCCTTCGTCGGATCGTAGAAGTGCATCATCACCTGCTTGTTGCCCCAGTCGTTCGGCAACTTGTCCCCGTTCTGGGCGGTCTTCCACCCGAACGGGGCGGGCTGGCCGGGTGCCCAGGGTCCGGGCGCGGTCGAGTAATCGCTGGGCGCGAAGGCGTACTGGTGCGACTTGCGGAAGGCGATCACCTGCTTGACGAAGTCGTGCATGCGGTGGCGCTCGTCCTGCGGCGCCCAGGTGCCCCAGTCCATCCAGTTCTTCTCGTTGTCCGCCTTGGTCGAGTAGGCGTTGTTGTTGCCCAGCTGGGTGCGCATCCACTCGTCGCCGGCCCAGAGCAGCGGGGTTCCCTGGCTGATCATCAGCGCCACGAAGAGGTTGCGCATCAGCTGCCGCTTCATCGGCTCGTCGTTCCAGTTCTTGCTGCGGTTGTTGTCTTCGCCGGAGATCTTCTCGCACCAGGCGCTGGTCGGCTCGGTGCAGCAGATCGGGTTGAGCGGCCCACAGCCGTTCTGCTTCATGTCGTACGAGAACACGTCGTACATGGTGAAGCCGTCGTGCACCGTGACGAAGTTCACCGAGTGGTAGGGCTTGCGTGCGTTCCACCGGTACCACTCGGAGCTGCCGGTGAGGAAGAAGCCGCCGTCCTTCACCTCGGTGCTGTTGAGCTTGAAGCTGTCGAAGTTCTGGAAGGCGCGCCACCAGTCGCGGAAGCGCCCGTTCCACTCGCCCCACCCCGTGCCCGGCTTGTTGGTCGCCGCCGGGAAGAGGCCGATGCGGGTGCCCCCCCCGTTGCCGAGGTTGAGCCCCGCGGGCCCGTTGTACGAGCTCCCCTCATAGCCGCCGGCGGCCCACGGCTCGGCGATGAGGCGGGTGTTGTACTTCTGCAGCACGGGATCATCGGCGATCTCCTGCAGCACCGTGTTCTTCGGATCGTCCCAGACGTTGTAGTTGAGGTCCTTCTCACCGAGCACGGGCGCGAGGTCGAAGCGGAAGCCGTCGACGTGCATCTCCTCGACCCAATAGCGGAGCGAGTCGACGATCAGCTTGCGGAAGGGCTTGTGGTTGCACCGGGTCTCGTTGCCGACGCCGGTGTTGTTCCAGAAGACCTGCTTGTCGGCCGAGAGCGCGTAGTACGCGTGGTTGTCCAGGCCGCGGTAGCTGTAGAGGCCCACCACTTCCTTGGGATCGAAGTTGACCAGCTGCGGAGTGATCGAGGGGTCGGGGTTGAAGTCGAACTCGAGCCGCTCGCGCCAGAAGCCGCCTTCGCCGGTGTGGTTGTAGACGACGTCGAGGATCACCTCGATGTCCGCCTGGTGGAACTGGTCCACCATCCACTTGAACTCGTCCATGATCTCTTCCTGGTCCTTGCGGAAGGAATAGGTGTTCTCCGCGATGAAGAAGGACAGCGTGGAGTAGCCCCAGTACCCGCCCTCCGAGGGCTTCTCGAAGGGCGGCATCAGGTGCACCGCGGTGACGCCCAGATCCTTGAGGTAGTCGACCTTCTCGCCCAGGCCGCGCCAGGTGCCGGGGTGCTCCACGGCGGACGCCGGGCTCGCGGTGAAGCCCTTGGGATGCAGCTCGTAGAGGATCATGTCGTTCCAGCGGTGGCCGGGGCTGTTCTCGTCTTGCCGGCGCACCCGGTAGGGCTCTTCGGTCTCGCTCCAGGCGTACTTGCTCTGCACCACGATGCTCTTGCTCGCCGCCGCCCAGGTCGACTCGGTGCGCTTGGGCCCGGTGGCGAGGCTGCCCTTGCTCCAGTCGTGATCGCGGTGAAGCGCCTTGCTGTAGGGGTCCCACAGCAGCTTGTTGGGGTTGAAGCGGTTTCCGTCGGCGTCCACGTCGGCGAGGAAGCCCTTGATGCTGCCGGGCTTCCAATCGGGGTCGTACGGCCAGTTGGGACCAAAGGCGATGAAGCCGTAGTGCTGCCCGATGCCGATGCCCTCGACGTGCAGGCTCCACACGTCCCCGAAGCGCTCCATCTTGAACTGCCGGGTGGGGAGCGGCGCCTCGGGGTCGTCGAAGAGCAGCAGCTCGATGCGCTCGGCCCGCTCGCTGTACACCCCGAAGTTGATGCCCTTGTCGATGACCGTGGGCCCGAGGTGCTCGAGGCGCTCGATGGCGGCCGCGTCGAGCGAGGGTGCCTTCGGCGAGGTCTTATACAGGTGAGCAGTATCGGTGGGACCGCAGGACAACAGCACGAGGAGCAGGGGGCTGATTCGACGCACGGGAGTGCTCTATCAACAGCAGGCAGAGCGCGACAGACCACCCGGGCTCTTCGCCCCCACACAGACCGACGCCCTTGACGCTTTTTGGAATAGCGTGCGCCCTCGCGTGAGTGACGTTCGCCTCGTCGGAATCAAGAAGAGCTTTGGTGACAACGTCATCGTCAAGGGGGTCGACCTCGACGTCACCCCCGGCGAGTTCCTGGTGATGGTCGGGCCCTCGGGCTGCGGCAAGACCACCCTCTTGAGAATCATCGCGGGCCTCGAGCAGGCCGACGCCGGCGACATCTTCATCGGGGGAAAGAACATGAACACCGTGCCCCCGCGGGAGCGCGACGTGGGCATGGTGTTCCAGAGCTACGCGCTCTACCCGCACATGACGGTGAAGGAGAACATGGCGTTCGGCCTCGAGCTGCGGAAGCTGCCGCGCGCCGAGATCGACGGCCGGGTGGCCGAGGCCGCGCGCATGCTCGAGCTGGGCCCGCTGCTCGATCGCAAGCCCAAGGCGCTCTCCGGGGGGCAGCGACAGCGGGTGGCGATGGGCCGGGTGATCGTGCGCCGCCCGAAGCTGTTCCTCTTCGACGAGCCGCTCAGCAACCTCGACACCGCGCTGCGCGTGCAGATGCGCGGAGAGCTGGCGCGGCTGCACCGCACGTTGGGCGTGACGATGCTCTACGTGACGCACGACCAGGTCGAGGCGATGACCCTGGCGACGCGCGTGGCGGTGTTCAACAAGGGCGTGCTGCAGCAGCTGGGCGCGCCCCTCGAGCTCTACCATCGGCCCACCAACACCTTCGTGGCCACCTTCCTCGGCTCGCCCTCGATGAACCTGGTCGACGCCAGGCGCGAGGGGGCGAACTTCGTGGGCAAGGGCTTCTCCCTGCCGGCCGTCGGTGACGCGCAGGGCGAGGTGAAGCTCGGCCTGCGTCCACAGGATCTGCGCGTGGGCGCCAAAGGTCCGCTCCAGGGCGAGGTCGAGGCGGTGGAGCGGCTGGGCTTCGATGGCTACGCGTTCCTGAAGACGGCCGCGGGGCCCATCGCCGCGCGCTTCGAAGGCGCTGACGTGCACGTCGGCCAGACGCTCTGGGTGGAGCCCCAGGGCGAGGTCCTGCACGTCTTCACCGCGGATGGGACGAAGGCGCTCCACCACCCCGAGACTCGGGGGGCGAAGGCTTGAAGGGTCCCGTGCTCTTCCTCGCGCTGCTGAGCGCGTCGATCGCGCTCGCAGACGCGCCCGTGCTGAAGCTTTGGCACGGCTACCGGGGAGGAGAAGAGCAGGCGATCGAACAGGCCGCCAAGGCGTTCACCGCGCTGACGGGCACGCAGGTCGAGCTGCTCGCGGTGCCCTACGACGCGCTGAGCTCGAAGCTGACCTCGGCCATTCCCCACGAGGCGGGCCCCGACGTCTTCATCTTCGCGCACGAGCGGCTGCGGCAGTTCCACCGGATGAAGATCGTCGCGCCCTCGGTAGCGCTCGATCGCAGCAAGTACCTCGCGCCCGCAGTCGACGCGCTGGAGCTCGACGGAACGCTCTACGGCTACCCGCTGTCCATCAAGTGCCTGGCGCTCTTCCTTCGGGAGGATCGTGGCTTTGCCGCCCCCACCACCACCGCCGAGCTGGAGAGGCTGCTCACCCAGGCCGCCGACCCGTCGAAGAACCAGTTCGGCCTCGCGTACGAAGCGGGCGACTTCTACTTCCACGCGCCGATCTTCTTCGGCTTCGGGGGCGTGTTGTTCAAGCCCGACGGCCGCTCGCAGTTCGACACGCCGGCGATGACGAGCTCGATGAAGTGGGTGAAGTCGCTCCAGGACCGCAAGCTGATGCCGCAGGAGGTCTCGGGCGCGTTGGTGAAGACGCTGTTCAACGAGAACCGCGCGGCGGTGGTGATCTCCGGGCCGTGGTTCACCGGGGAGATCGATCCCGGCGTGCCCTACTCCATTCACCCGCTGCCGATCGTCTCGGACACCGGCCTGCCGATGGCCCCGTTCCTCGGGGTGGAGGCCGCGTTCGTCTCGTCACGCACCAGGCAGCCCGAGCTCGCGCAGGCCTTCGCGAAGTTTCTCTCGCTGGGCGACGCCACGGTGACGCGCGTGACGCTGGGCCGGCAGATCCCCGCAGAGCTCGCCGCGTACGAGAACGAAGTGGTCGCGAAGGACCAGATGATCACCGCGTTCCGCGCGGTGGCTGAACGCGGCACGCCCACCCCGAACACACTCGAGATGGCCCGGGTGTGGGAACCGATGAAGTTGGCGCTGCGGGCCGTGCTGCAGGGCGGGGTCGCCCCGGAAGATGCGGGCGCGCTGGCCGACCGGCGGTATCGCGCGCTCAATCGCGAGGCGCCTCCGACCACCAGCCCCCTTCCGTGGATCATCGGGATCGTGATCGGCTTGCTGGCCTTCGTCGGGTACCAGCTGCGCGCGGGCCGAGGCACCAGCTTCGCCAGGCGCTTCCCCGAAGCGGGCCGGGGCCTGCTCTACGTCGCGCCGGCGGCGACCGGACTGTTCGTGCTGGTGATCATTCCCTTCGTGATCGGGCTCTCGCTCTCGCTCTTTCACCACGACGCGGGCGACTACACCTTCGTGGGGCTGGCGAACTTCACCGACATCCTCACCTCGAAGGGCTACCGGATCACCGAGCCGCTCTCGTTCTACTTCACCCTGGTGGTGACGCTGGTGTGGACGCTGGCGAACGTGGTGCTGCACGTGAGCATCGGCTTGTTCCTGGCGATCCTGCTGAAGGACCCGCTGCTCAAGCTGCGCGGCGTGTACCGGGTGCTGCTGATCGTGCCCTGGGCGGTGCCCAACTACATCACCGCGATGATGTGGAAAGGCATGTTCCACCAGCAGTTCGGCGCCATCAACGCCATCCTCGGGCACCTGGGGGTGGAGCCGGTGAGCTGGTTCACGCACTGGACCACCTCGTTCGCCGCCAACGTGATCACGAACACCTGGCTGGGCTTCCCCTTCATGATGGTGGTGTCCCTGGGGGCGCTGCAGTCGATCCCCACCGATCTCTACGAGGCCGCCGAAGTGGACGGCGCCTCGAAGTGGACGCAGTTCCGCCGCATCACCCTGCCCCTGCTCAAGCCCGCGCTGTTGCCTGCGGTGATCCTCGGCAGCGTGTGGACCTTCAACATGTTCAACATCATCTATCTGGTGTCCGGTGGTGAACCGGGCGGCGGCACCGACATCCTGGTGAGCGAGGCGTATCGCTGGGCGTTCCAGCGCAACGAGCAGTACGGGTTCGCCGCGGCGTACTCGGTGTTGATCTTCTTCGTGCTCTTCGCCTGGTCACAGGTGACGAAGCGCCTGTCCGGAGCCGAGCCCGCGTGAATCGCACCCTGTCTCGTTGGAAGCTGTTCGCGCTGCACGCAGGGCTGTCGCTGCTGTGTGCGGCGACGCTGTACCCGGTGCTCTGGGTGATCAAGCTCGCCCTCTCGCCCACCCAGACGCTGTCGATGAGCGCCAACCCGTTCCCCGAAGCGGTGACGCTCGATCATTTCCGCGACGTGCTCGGGTCGACCGACGCGCAGGGACGGTGGCTGTTCGGCCGGCAGCTGCTGTCGAGCCTGGTGGTGAGCGGGGCGACCACGCTGGTGGGCCTGACTCTCGCGGTGACCGCGGCCTACGCGCTCTCGCGGTTCCGTTTTCCGGGGAAGCAGTCGGGCATGCAGTTGCTGCTGGTCACCCAGATGTTCCCCGCCACGCTGATGCTGGTGCCGCTGTATTCGATTCTGCAGAAGCTGAACCTGCTCGACTCGATCGGCGGCCTGGTGCTGGTGTACGCGACCTCGTCGCTGCCGTTCTGCGTGTGGATGCTCAAGGGCTACTTCGACACCATTCCGCGTGAGCTCGAGGAAGCGGCGATCATGGACGGGGCTTCGCCCGGGCAGGTGTTCATCAAGGTGGTGCTGCCGCTGGCGCGCCCTGCCCTCGCCGTCACCGCGCTCTTCAGCTTCATGCAGGCGTGGAACGAGTTCATCCTGGCGGCGACGCTGCTCAACGACACCACGCGCTTCACCCTGCCGGTGGCGCTGCAGCGGTACGTGGGCGAGTACAAGACCGAGTGGGGCCACTTCGCAGCAGGGGCGTTGATCATCTCGGCGCCCGTGATGGCGTTGTTCTTCGCGTTGCAGAAGTTCCTGGTCGGTGGCCTCACCGCTGGGGCCGTGAAGGGCTGACCTCCCTCTCCCCTGCGGGGGAGAGGGTCGGGGAGAGGGCTTACAAGGAACGCCCCGACGGGCACCCGCGTCGTAGCAAAATGCTCCTCGCGCTCGTCCTCACCGCCGCCCCCATCGTCGACTACCAGCAGGCCCGGGCCGATCTCGAGGCCCGCCGA
>VFKJ01000111.1 GCA_009885595.1 Myxococcales bacterium
CCATCTCCGGTGAGCCGAAGCAGTCCGCCACCCTCGAGTCGCCAGGTGCCCGCGAAGCTACGCTGCACCGCGGGCTCGAGCGGGTAGCCCTGTACCGAGACCTCCATCAACTCGGTGTAGCGGGTGTCGCCGTGATTGCCCGGCACCACCAGCCGCACCCAGCGCGCCAGGGTGTCTTTGGGCAACGTCACGCGGCCCGCTCCCGACTTCTTCAGCGGCAGCACCGCGGCCTTCGTGAAGCCCTCGGTGGCGCTCCTCGAGGAGACCCACAGCTCCACGCCGCTCGCGGAGCAGCCGGGGTTGCTCGACTCTTCGGTGTTCGCGTCGTTCGCCTCGAGCGAGGTGAGCACGCTGCGCTGCTCGAGCTCGTACACGAAGACGTACGGCCCCCGGGTGCCCACCGCGTTGCACCAGCCCGTCCCCACGTCGCCGTCGGAGAGCGCTTCCGGCGTCCAGGTGCCGCCCCAGGAAGCCGGCGCCTGCACCACCACCGTGCCTGCCTCCAGGGAGAGCAGGTTCGACTCGGGAACCGCCGCCAGCAAGAGCAGGAGCAAGGGCATCATTCGTGGAACGAATGTACGCTACGGAAGATCTGTTCAGGGGGAACGACGAGGGGGAGGGGGAGGTAGGGTGAGCGGATGTTCGGCTTCGTGCGCTCGCTCAGGAGACGCTTGTTCTTGCGTCAGGGCGAGCAGACGCGCGGTCCCAGCGGCAGCGTCTGATCAGTCGCGAGGCCCAGGGTGAGAATGCTGCCGTGCACGGTGCCCATGTAGAAGTGCGTCTCCTCGGGTGTACCGCCGACCCAGGTGAGATCGCCCGGGCCCGTCTCGTAGCCCGCCGAGACCACCACCGCGCGCGAGCCGCCAGGCTGCCTGAAGATCATCCGCGTACCGCGCGCCGGCCGCGCCGTGCTCGTCCAGTACATGTTCACGTACCAGCCCTCATCGGCCACCGGGAACAGCGTGGGGCTGCCGATGCCCGCGCCGTAGAAGCTGCCGCCTTCCAGCGGCGCCCACGACTGCGCGCGGTGCATCACGAAGCCGGTGCGCGACTGCGACAGCGCGTGGTGCGCCTCCAGTTCGTCGGTGAAGGTGGCGGGGTAGGGCTGCGGCTCTTCCTGCGTGACCAGGTGCGCCTCCACCACGATCTTCCCCGTGGCCGGCATCGCCAGCGAGTTGCCTTGATCATTCACGCGCGGCATCACGCCCGTCTGCATTCCACACGGCCCCGCGGACGGACTGATGAACCCGATGTCCACCCGGTACGCGCCAGCCTGCGGCACGCCCGCGCTCACGAAGGTGTCCACCACCACGAACCAGGTGCCCGGCGTCACGTCGGCCTTCGCGTGCAGGTTCCCCCGCGAGACGCACGTCTGGCTGTCGAGCGAGGAGAGGATGTGCACGTCGACGTCGACGCCCGGCGCCTCGTACACCGCCGCCGAGAGGAAGCCCGAGGCCGGCACCTCCACCCGGTAGACGACCTCGTTGCCCGACTCGTTCGACGCCGCGCAGTCGTAGACGTCGAACAGGTCGCGCGTGGACTGCGCGGTGTCGTTGTCGTTGGTGAACGGGAAGGTGTCGACACAGATCTGCCCCGCAGGGCAGGTGAAGCCCGCGTCGGACGTGCCCGCGTCGGCGAGCCCCGCGTCACTGCCCGCGTCCAGGTCTACGGCGCCCGCGTCTTCCTCGCTGGTGAGCCCGCCATCTTCAGGGCCCACCACCCCGCCACAGCTCAGGCACAACACCGACAGGATCAGCGCGGAGCGGGACATGCGCCGCACCCTACACTGGGTCCCGGGTCGTTCCGCCTCGGCGCATCGTCCGCTCCGCTCCCGCTGCTTGGCCCAGCTTCGCTGGGACGGCTCCACTCAGCGCGCCCAGCGATTCGACTCCGCCACCAGGCGAATCGTAGGCAGGCGGTTGGCGAGCTCCTCCGGGTCCTTCGCGGGCAGGAAGCGCGACTCGGCGCCCTCGCGCGGCACCTCGAGGAAAGTGGTGGGCAAGAACGCGGTCAGCTCACCGACCAGGCGCTCGAACTGCACCGCGGTGTTGCCGTCGACCTTCTTCTCCACCTTGTAGAACGGCAGCGGGAAGTCGCGATCGATCGCCTCCGCGTCCATCACGAAGGTGTTGGTGTTGAAGACCGGAATCGAGTCCTGATCGAACGTCGGGGGGAAGCGGAAGCCCTCGATGATCTGCGGCACCCCGTCGAGCCGCGCGGGCGCGCCGCCCTTGTCACCCTTCGTCTTGCGCACCACCTCGGCCGAGAGCTTCGCGCCGCGCTCCAGGTGCGCGCCGATCACCGCGGGATCGAGGGTGGCGCCGAGGTTGTCGACGTTCGACATCATCAGCATCGTGCCGCCGCCCGCGCGGAACTTCGAGAGCAGCCCGCTCTGGCGCAGCGCGAAGGTGAGGTCACCGTGGCCGGTCGCGTAGGGCGAGACGTCTCCGTCCGCTTCCTTGAACAGCTGGCCCTCGGGCGTGAGCCGCAGCGAGACGAACTGCGCGAACACCTCCACGTTCTTCGCGCCCAGTTCCTGCACGTGCTGCAGCAGCCGCGCGTGGGTGGCGAAGCTGCTCATCACGTACACCGGCGCCTCGGGCCCCGCGTGCCGCACGTCGTCGAGCTTGACCTTCAGGAAGGTGCGGTCTTCCAGCACCGGCACCACCGCCTTCACCACGCCCCCGAAGCGCGTCGCCATCCCCCCGGCGAGAATGACCACGCCCACCTTCTTCGCGGCGATCGCCTCCTTGCCCAGCCGCGAGAGGCGCTGGTGCTCGGCGGTGCCCGGCGCGGGCAGGGCGCGCAGGTCTTCGGGGCTCGGCGGGGTGAGGGTGCCCTTCACCGCGTTGCCAGGGGACGTCTCCGAGAGGCGAGCGATGAAGCCGTCGAGCTGGGTGTTGTCGAAGCCCCAGGGCGCCAGGCGGGTCGCGAGTTCCGGATCGATCTTCATGACGCCGAATGTAGTGGGGCGAGCGGCGCACTGCCGATCGAAAGTGCCCCTCGGGACGCGGTATACGCCGCCGCATGAGTGAGTACCGGCGCGGAGTCTGGTTGGGCACGGGCGCCTACCTCATGTGGGGCCTCTTTCCGCTCTACTGGCCCCTGCTCAAGCCCGCCGGTGCCCTCGAGATCCTCGCGCATCGGGTGGTGTGGTCGTTGGGCGTGCTGCTCCTGGCGCTGCTGGTGATGGGCAAGCTGGGGTGGGTGCGCACGGCGCCGCGCGGCAAGCTCGCCTGGCTCACGCTGGCCGCGGTGCTCGTCTCGTTCAACTGGCTGCTCTACATCTGGGCGGTCAACGCGGGCCACGTGGTGGAGACCTCGCTGGGGTACTTCATCAACCCGCTCATCTCGGTGCTGCTGGGCGTGGCGTTCCTGAAGGAGCGGCTGCGCCCCGGCCAGTGGCTCGCGCTCGGCGGCGCGTTCATCGCGGTGCTGCTGCTGAGCTACGACTACGGCCACCCGCCGTGGATCGCGCTGGGGCTGGCGCCGTCCTTCGGGCTTTATGGCCTGGTGAAGAAGCGCGCGGGCGTGGGCGCGGTGGAGAGCCTGAGCTTCGAGACCGGCGTGCTGGTGCTGCCGGCGATCGCATACCTGATCGGCCTCGAGGTGCAGGGCGCCGGCGCCTTCGGGCACGTGTCCCTGGGAAAGGAGGCGCTGCTGGTGGGCGCCGGGGTGATGACCGCGCTCCCGCTGGTGGCGTTCGGCGCCGCGGCGAACCGGGTGCCGCTGAGCACGCTGGGGGTGCTGCAATACTTCGCGCCCACCCTGCAGTTCCTCTGCGGCGTGTGGTTCTTCCACGAGCAGATGTCGTCGCTGCGCTGGGTGGGCTTCGGGATCATCTGGGTCAGCCTCGCCCTCTTCGCGCTCGAGGGGCTGCTCGCTCAGCGCCCTGTCTCCACTGTCAAGGAGCCCGCGCGCCGAGATCGATGATCAGCCCTGCAGTGGCCGCACTTGAGTCCAATCAACAGAACGTCGGCATCGGTCGCGTTGGCGGCGCTCCGGCATGAGTACGGAGGGTATTGACCTCCGCGCTCAGGAAAGGCTGGTGAGGTTCGAGGCAGTGCCTTGATCCGAACGCTTGAATCAGCTGCCCGGGCTCGTCACGCTGCGGACCATGCGGATCCTGCTCACGCTCTTCCTGTCGATCGCCACCGCTGCCAGCGCCGAGCGGCCCAGGCTGATCCTCCTCACCCTCACCGGGGCGGGCGTGGAGCAGGCTCAGCTCGAGTCGGTCACCGATCGCATCGCCACCACCCTGCAGGGGCGCGCGGTGTTCGAGGTGCTCTCCACCAAGGACGTGCAGACGCTGCTCGGGCTCGAGCGGCAGAAGCAGCTGCTGGGCTGCGCGGAGACCGCCAGCAGCTGCTTCACCGAGCTGAGCGGGGCGCTGGGGGCGCGCTTCGTCACCAGCGGCTCGTTGGTGAAGCTGGGTGAGGCGTTCCAGCTCACGCTCTCCACCCTCGACGCGCAGAAGGCGCAGCCGGTGGGTCGCAGCGTGCGCCTGGCGTCGTCGTTGTCCGCGTTGATGGAGACGCTCCCCTGGGCGGTGGCGGAGGCGACCGCGTTGCCCGCGCCGCCCGAACCTTCCCGGCTCTTCCCGGGGCTGCTGCTGGGCCTCGGCGGCGCCGCGCTCGTCGGCGGAGGCGTGCTCGGCATCCAGGCGCTGACGAGCGAAGCCTCGCTGCAGGGCGAGCTGGCGAACCAGGGCTCGCTCGACGCCCGCGTCGACTATGAGCGGCGCGCCGCGCAGCCCGCGATGATGAAGAGCGTCGCGCTGGGTACGCTCATCGGCGGCGGCGTGTTGGTGGCCCTGGGCGCGCTCCTCTGGCCTCGCGGCGTGGCGGGCTCGGGGGTCGCGGTGGTGCCGACCGGATCCGGCGTGGCGCTCGCGGGGGTGCTGCCGTGATCTGGCTCGCGCTGCCTCGGCCAGACGTCCGCTTCGCTCCTACCGGCGGCGCGATGAAGCGGCTCGCGTGCTGCGTGTTGCTCAGCGTCGCCGGCTGCACGAGCTCCATCGACTTCGCGCAGGGGCGGCCGTATTCCTGCGCGCCTGACGCCGGTGACGACGCCACCGCCACGTGCGGCGCGGGCTGGCGCTGCGGCCTCGAGGGAAGCTGCCACGCCATCGGAGACGAGCAGCCCTGGCTCTGCCGCGCGACCCCTGACTGCGAAGGCGCCTGGCGGTGCGGGCTGGAAGGTCGCTGCCACGCCCGCGGCGATGCCCAGCCCTGGCAGTGCAACGAGAGCGCCGACTGCGAGGCCGGCTGGGTGTGCGGGCTCGAAGGCACCTGCCACGATCCCACCGTGCTCGCCGATTACCTCTGCACCTCCGACCAGCACTGCGTGACCCCGTGGCGGTGCGGCTTCTCGGGCCGCTGCCTCGACGCCACCGCCGAGCTGAGCACCCTCGGCGACACCGCTGCCTCGGAGCTCACCGTGCTGGGGCCGCGCTTCTTCACCGGGCAGCCGGAGGCGCTGGTGGGCGCCGATCTCCAGGGGAACGTGGCCCTCTCGATCGGCACCGAGGTCCGCTACCTGCGGCCGCTCGACGCGGGACTCTTCGTGGTGACGGTGTTCGACGCGGGCAGCCCGGGGCAGGGGCTGATGGTCGACCCCGACGGGGCGTACCTCGTCGACGAGGGCGGCGTGCGCAGCTACCGCGAGAGCGGGATGAAGTCGGACTACCACCCTGACGCCGGCGGCTGGTTCGCAGGAGCGACGCGGGACATGGGACCCTTCGTGGTGCACTCGGACGTGCTCGACTTCGTGGGGTCCTCCACCCAGGCCAGCACCCAGGGGCCGTCATGGACGACCGCGGCGGCGGTGTCGAACTGCGTGTACTTCGTGAACTCTCAGGGGGTGTGGGTGCAGCAGCGCGGGCGCCTCAACGTCGGCCCCTCTCCTCTGAGCACCCAGGGGATGGTCAACGGCAGCTGCGCCCGGCTGCCGGACGCGACCTCCATCAGCGGCGAGTTGGTGCGGACCGGGGGACGCAATCGCGTGGTGCTGGCCTTCAGCGCGCACGTCGGCAGGCCCATGGCGGTCGCCGACGGGGGCGAGCACGGCGACCGCAACTTCCTCACGGCCATCGACGTGAGCGCGCTCTCGGCGGACGCGGGCCCCGGCGATCCGTTCGGCACCGACGTGTGCACGCTCCCGATTCCAGGGCGGAGCCAGTGCCCTCCCGCCCGGGTGATCGAGTTGTTGCCGCGTTGCCCCGTGCCCTGCGACGTGGGCGATGCCCTCACCGACCTTCGGCCTCAAGACCAGGCGCTCGAGGTGGAGTGCACGGGTGCACTCGGCCAGACCACCTGGTCGATGCGTTACGACGGCGAGTGCGCGGCGCAGGCGCTCTTCGGCCGCTCCAGCCGGTTCCGCGAGGTGCGGACCCCTGGAGAGGACTCTCTGTTCGCCTCGCACCTGGTGCAGCGCGGCCCGCACGGCCAGCTGTGGGTGGGCGAAGGGGTTACGAGGGCCCAGCCGCTGGTGCTCGACGAGCCTGCGAGCGCGGTGCTGCGGCCCCGCCAGCTCACCGACGGTGGCCTCGCGGCGCCGCGGGTGGTGGGCTCGACGCACTCCACCCGGCTCGACGCGCAGCTGGGGTTGCTGACGGTGCCCGCGCCCGAGAGCGTCGCCTTCGTGCAGGGCAGCGAGGACCTCGCGGTGCTGCGCAGCGGGACCATCTCGGTGCTGGGCACCGCGGACAACGGCTCGCTGACGGTGACGCGCCGGGTGGCCGCGCTCGACCTCTCGCCTGAGGCGCTGGTGCCGCCGTTCGCCGCGACGCTCGCGCAACGCGCCGCGGCCCGGGTGCTGCTGGTCTCCGTCGGGGACGGGGTCTACGGCGCCGAGGAGACGAGCTGGGGGCGCAAGCTGCCCCTGCGGCTGGTGCCCCAGCCCGGCTTCGGCGTCCTCTCGCTCGCGGTGCTGCCCGGGCCTTCGCTCGACGGCTACCTGAGCACCCGCGCCTCGGTGTTCGCCTTCAGCTCGGCCTCCGATCTCGAGTGGAAGACCACGCCTGTCCCGCTGCCTGCCGGCCAGGTGGTGGAGGTGTGGGCCGAGGGTGGGCGCGCGCGCGCCGGGTTCGCGGACGGCCGCGTCTTCACCCTCCCCTCGGGCGTGCCGGTGGCGAGCGCGAGCCCGTCGTTGGAGGTGGTGGACTACCTCGGCGTGTGCGGGCAGATCTTCGGGCTCAGCCGCGCGGGCGTGATGCGGGTGAACGGCGCGGGCCAGTGGGTGCCGGTGCCTCTCACCGGCGGCGAGGTGGTGCTGGGCGACACCCTGGGCGGTGGGCGGCTGCTGGCGCACGACGGGCTGGTCTACGTGTTCAACGGCAGCGGGGGCGCGCTGACCTTCCGCCCGTCTCCCTGCCAGTGAAACCTGTCCCCCTCTCCCCCGCGGGGGCTGTCTCTTGATCACTTCGTGCTCGGGAGCTGCTGGGGCAGCGCCAGCTCGACGGC
>VFKJ01000887.1 GCA_009885595.1 Myxococcales bacterium
CACCCGCGCTTCCTGCTGCAGGGCCAGCACGTCATTCACGTGCGCGCGCGCATCGCGGAAGACACCCACGCCATCTCCGCCGCCAAAGACGTCGGCTTCACGGTCGACTGGGAAGCCCCCGAGGTCTCCCTCACCCAGGATCCCGAGCGCGATCGCCTGATCGTCTCCGCCCGCGACGTGCTGTCGGCTGACCGGCTCGAGTACGCCTACCGGGTGGGCGAGGGCGCCACCTCGGCCTTCGGCGCCGCGCGCGAGATCTCCTTGTCCGCCGTGGAGGTGCAGGGTGGGGTGACGGTCTTCGCCCGCGACGAGTACGGCAACGTCGGCCAGGCGAGCTGGCGGCCTCCGACAGTCGCGCTCCGGCCCGAGGTGGCAGAAGCGCTCCCAGAGCAGGCCAACGTCGGCTGCTCCACCACCGGCGGCCTCGAGCTCTTCGTGCTGGGCGCGCTCTGGCTCCTGCGCCGCCGCCCTCGCAGCTGATGCGCGGACTCGTCGTTGCCGGGGCGCTGCTGTGCTCTGGCGTCGCGCTCGCAGACGAGCGCTACGATCACCACGGCTCCCTGGGCCTCACCGCGGCCTTCGGCGGTGAGTTCGTCACCGCCGTCAGCCTCAGTGACTCAGGAGAGCGGGGCGCCCGGCTGCCCCTCGAGCTGGGCGGCACCTTCGCGGTCGGCAATCACAGCGAGCTGCGCCTGGCTGCGCGCCTCTCGCCGGGCATCTCGCCCATCACCGCGCTGGGCGCCTCGTTCTACGGCGGCCTGCGCAACAGCTTCGGGTACGAGCAGTGGAAGACGTTCTTCGATCTCGAGCTGGCGGTGCACGCCACCCCCTTCCTCGCCTTCGGGGCGCGCGGGGCGTTCGGCGTGCAGTTCGACTTCCTGCCGATCATGGGCGCCTACGCGCAAGTCGGAGCTCAGCTCGGCGGCGCAACTTCTTTGCGGCTTTCGTTCGAGCTGATCGTCGGAATGCAGTTCCGCACGTACCTCTTCGAGCGCTGATCACTCCCGTTTTTTTTGACGGCTCTTTTTCGTGTGAGACCATGTGTGCATATGAACGACAACGCCCGTCTCACCTCCGTGGTCTTTCGTCTCAACCGTGATCGCCTCGAGATGCTCAAGGATCTCTCGAAGGAGACGCGCATTCGCCAGAGCGAGTACCTGCGCGAGGCGATCAGCGACCTGCTGGAGAAGTACGAAGAGAAGCTGAACGACTGATCGAGTCAGTTGCTTTGGCCCGGCCACGCCCAGCACAATGCGCCTCCCATGGGGCCGAATGATCAGGGCTGGTTGTTTCGCGAAGGGGACTTGATTCTCGGTCCAGTCCCCTCGCAGCAGATCATCGACAAGCTGTATTCCGGAGAGCTGCTCCCGCAAAGCGAGGTGCAGCAGCTCGGCTCGGGTCGATTCGAAAAAGTCTCCGAGATCCCCGACTTCAAGGTGCACGTCGCCAAGTCCGAGGCGAAGAAGCGCGTCGACGCGCACGCTCACGAGCACCACTCCGAGCAGAAGAAGAAGCGCAACCGCGCGCTGGCCATCGGCGCCGGGGTGCTGGTGACGTTGGGCATCGTCGTCGCCGTGCTGGGCAGCTACCTCGCGGTGCACACCCCCAACGGCAAGACGGCCGAAGAGCTCGCCTGGGGCGACATCACCATCGACGCGCCCACCATCTCGAAGGCCAAGCGCCGGGTGGACGACGAGCTGGTCGACTACCAGGGCTCGGTGAAGAAGCCGCCCACCGGCACCACGGCGATCGCCGCCCGCAACCCCACCGGCACCAACCCCAAGCTGCCCACCGGCACCAAGCCCCCCCTGGGCAACACCGATCCCGACGGGATGTCGATGGGCGAGGTCGACGAGGCCGGCATCAACTCGGTGGTGTCGAAGAACAAGTCGAGCCTGATTCCCTGCATCAAGACCGTGGCGAAGCCCGGGGTGTACCTGAAGATCCCCATCGAGTTCTCCATCGCCGAGGCGGGCAAGGTCTCGAAGGTGTGGGTCGACAACCCCGACCTGAAGGACTCCGGCCTGCAGGAATGCCTGCTCAAGGAGCTGCAGAAGTGGCCGTTCAAGTCGGCGCACTCGGGCAACTCCGTCAACCTGTCCTTCAACGTCGGCAAGAAGGGCTAGCGAGAGAGAGAAAGCGACTTGCACGGCGGCTGCGGCGCTGAGAGAAGCGCTCGCGCATGGCAACCGCCGAAGAGGTCGTCTCCCGCAAGGTGTCCGAGGTCGATCCCGGCAGCTTCCGCCACACCGTCTTGCTGGCGGCCAAGCGGTTCAAGTCGTCGTGGGTCGAGCTGGGCAAGCTGCTGGCGAAGGTGCGCAACGACGGCACCTACCAGGAATGGGGCTACCCCAGCTTCGAGACCTATTGCCTGTCGGAGCTGCGCATCAAGAAGCAGACGGCCGACAAGCTCACGCGCAACTTCGGCTTCCTGGAGAAGCACGAGCCGCAGGTGATGCGCACGCCGGAGCTGGCCGAGGCCGCCCCCGCCTTCGAGGTGATCGAGGTGCTCGCGCAAGCCGAAGAGCGGGGTCAGCTCAGCGCGTCCGAGTACAAGTCGATCCGCGACTCCATCTGGAACCAGGAGAAGCCCACCAGCGAGCTGCGCCGCGAGCTGGTCGAGAAGTTCCCCGCGCCCGAGCCCGAGTACGACAGCTCGGCCGAGCTCAAGCGGCTGTGGTCGACCAGCAAGCGGCTGGCCGCAGAGCTGCACTCGAACCGCAAGGTGCCCGCGACGATTCGGGACCGGGCCGACGCGCTGGCCAGCGATCTCGAGGAGCTGGTGGCCGCAAAGGCCGAGGCCTGATTTCCCTGCGCTCGACCGCTGAAGAGGCAGGGACTTTCGTGAGATGTGGGTGAGGCGTTGCTAGGGTTGCGCGACACCCCGACCCCGGCGTTACAGTTGGGGCAACCAGCCGTGAGGAGGACGTAAGTGAAGAAGGGCGAGCATCACGTGAACCTCTCATGCTCCTTCTGCGGGAAATCGCAGCGAGAGGTGCGCAAGCTGATCGCCGGCCCCACCGTCTACATCTGCGACGAGTGCATCAAGCTGTGTAACGACATCATCGCCGAGGAAGCGGAGAAGGAAGAGGCGAAGCCCGCCGTCAGCCTGCCCACCCCGGTCGAGATCAAGACCTTCCTCGACGACTACGTGATCGGCCAGGACTTCGCCAAGCGCGTGCTCGCGGTGGCGGTCTACAACCACTACAAGCGCATCTATCAGCGCAAGCCCGCGGCCCGTCCGCGCCCCGGCGTGAAGGGCCCCGGCCCCGAAGACGTCGAGCTCTCCAAGTCGAACATCTTGCTGATCGGCCCCACCGGCTCGGGCAAGACGCTGCTGGCGCAGTCGCTGGCGCGCTTCCTCAACGTGCCCTTCACCATCGCCGATGCCACCAGCCTCACCGAGGCCGGCTACGTGGGCGAGGACGTCGAGAACATCATCCAGAACCTGCTGCACAACGCCGACTACGACGTGGAGAAGGCCGGCCGCGGGATCGTGTACATCGACGAGATCGACAAGATCTCGCGCAAGAACGGTGACAGCCCCTCGGCCACCCGCGACGTCGGCGGCGAAGGGGTGCAGCAGGCGCTGCTCAAGATCATCGAAGGCACCCGCGCCAACGTCACTCCGCGCGGCGGCAAGAAGTACAACCAGCAGGAATACATCCAGGTCGACACCTCGAACATCCTCTTCATCTGCGGCGGCGCCTTCCACGGCATCGAGCAGGTGATCCGCCGGCGGGTGGGCGAGAAGGGCCTGGGCTTCGGCGCGAAGATCGACGCGAAGGAAGAGCGCTCGGTCGGTGAGCTGCTCGCGCTGGTCGAGCCGGACGATCTGATGAAGTTCGGCATGATCCCCGAGTTCATCGGGCGCCTGCCGATGGTGGCCACGCTCAACGATCTCAAGGAAGACGATCTCGTCACCATCCTCACCGAGCCGAAGAACGCGCTCACCAAGCAGTACCAGAAGCTCTTCGAGATGGAGAAGGTGAAGCTTTCCTTCACCCGCGAGGCGCTGCGCGCGGTGGCCAAAGAGGCGCTGCGGCGTCACTCTGGCGCCCGAGGGCTGCGGGCCATCATGGAAGATTCGATGTTGGAGATCATGTACGACGTCCCCTTCCGCGAGGGCGTCAAGGAAGTCCGCATCACCGACGGGGTGATCCTCAAGAAGGAACCTCCCCAAGTGACCTTCGAGAAAGAGAAGAAGTCGGCGTAGCCGGGTAGGTTCGCGCCCAGCGATGCGGTCCCTTCTCTTCTTCACTGCGCTCACCCTGTGCAGCTGCACCTGCACGAAACCAACGGTCCCGGCCGACGCGGGCGGGCGCGTCTGCGCCCCCGAGCTGACCTCGAGCCACCCGCTGCCCAAGAGCCCGGTGCGGCAGGAGCCGACGGCCGGCGTCCCCCACGTCAAGCCGCTCGCGGTGTGCGAGGGCAAGGGCAAGCTCCCGCTCGACGCCGCGCGCGAGGCCTTCGATGCCCGCGACTACGAGCGCGCGCTGTCCTGCGCGGCGCAGGCGTCGGCGCTCGCCCCCAACGACGTGGCGGCGCACACCGAGCGGGCCAACGCGCTCGCCCAGCTCTCGCGCAACGACGAGGCGGTGCTCGCCTACGCCCGGGCGCTGGCGATCGATCCCGATTCCCTCGACGCGCTGGCGGGCGCCGCGCACTTCTACATCGTGCTGATGCCCTCGACCCGCGAGCTCGACGAGCTGGGCAGCGCCTACGCCGAGCGCGGGTTCGACCTCGCCAGCGGGCAGCGGGACGATGCCTTCGCGCTGTCCTTCGCGCGGCTCTCGGCGATGGGCTTCAACGACACCGGCCAGCCGCACGACGCGCTCGATCGGGCCGACTGGGTGCTGCAGCGAGAAAAGGACGATCCCGAGGCGCTGTACGAGCGCGCGGTGGCCCTGTTCGAGCTGTGCCGCTTCACCGACGCCAAGGTGGCCTTCACGCTGCTGCTCACGGATCCCGAGCGGGCGGCCTGGGCGCACCAGCACCTGGGGCTGCTGCTCGAGCGGGAAGGGAAGGAGAAGGAGGCCGAGGTGCACTTCGGCAAGGCGCGCGCGCTCGACCTGGACTCGTTCCCCTCGCCGGTGATGCTCTCCCGCGAGGAGTTCCAGGGCGAGCTCACCCAGGCGATCGCGCGCCTGCCCGACGACATGCGCAAGGACCTGACGGGCGTGCCGGTGGAGATGGAAGACCTTCCGGAGTTGCTCGATCTCACC
>VFKJ01000121.1 GCA_009885595.1 Myxococcales bacterium
CGCCGGGTGGTCGCGCACCCCTGGCCTGGCAACGTGCGGGAGCTGCTCAACGCCATGGAGCGCGCGTTGGTGCTCTCGCCTGGCAAACGCATCGAAGCGGGCGATCTCCCGCCCGACGTGAAGCAGGCGCCCTCCCCCGCCCGGTCGGCCGGTGACCACCGCACGCTCGCCGAGCTGGAGCGCGAGGCGATCTTGAGCACCCTGTCCTCTGAGCGGGGCAGCCGGGCGCGCACCGCCGAGCGCCTGGCGATCGGTCAGGCCACCCTCTTCCGCAAGCTCAAGCAGTACCAATCAGAGGGGTTCGTGGTGGCGCCCGCTGCTTAGTCAGGGGGCGTTGGGCATGGGGGGCGTGAGAAAAGCGCGCGGCTGGTACGCCGTGTCCATGGGCGCCGACGCGACCATGCGCAAGCCCGTCGAGCCCAACGAGCTGCTGCGCACGGTGGCCTCGCTGGAGGCGACTAAAGAAACGAACGCGTGAACGCGTGCGGGAGCAGCTCGGCGATCGTCCAGCGGGCTTCGAGGCCCGAGACCGTGCGTGAGCCGACCGGGAGCTCCGAGGCGCCGAACTCGGCCAGCACCTGGCGGCACATGCCGCAGGGCGGCGTGGGCTCCTTGCTGTCGACGACGATCGCGACCGCCACCGGCTTCTTGCCGCCCATCACCATCGCGCCCACCGCGTTCCGCTCGGCGCACACCGTCAGGCCGTAGCTCGCGTTCTCCACGTTGCAGCCGGCGCTGATCGAGCCGTCGTCACAGAGGATCACCGCGCCGACCTGGAACTTCGAGTACGGCGCGTGCGCCCGCTGCCGCGCCAGCTCGGCGGCCTCGAACAGCTGCTGCCAGGGAATCTCGACGGGGAGGACAGCCATGGGGGACGACTCTTTCACACTTCATCGGCAATTCTATTTCACGGCCCGGCGGGGCTGACCGCGACCCGGTAGATCGGCACCAGGCCCAGGCGCGCGTCCCAGGTCGGGTGGCGCATCGAGAAGAACCGCAGCCGCGCGTCGGGGTCCTTCGCGAAGGTGGGATCTTTGAGGCGCTCGTCGAAGGCGGCCTTCACCGCGGGATCCCGAAGCTGCTCTCGCGCGAAGGCCTCGCTGAGGTAGTCCTCGAGGTACTCCTTCTGCTCGGTGTGGGCGTTGAAGAAACCCCACGCCACCAGCGAGTCGGGCGCGGTCGGCTCGAGCAGGTGCATCAGCACCTCGGCGTGCGGCTGGGCGATGGGCACGAAGAGCGAGCCGGCGAAGAGATCCTCGCGCCCGGCGGTCCAGCTGCCGTTGACCTGCAACGTCGCGCGGCCCTCGTAGGACGCCGCGCGCACGGAGGAGTCGATCACCATGTGCTCGACGGCGAGCTGCAGCTTCGGCTTCTTGAGCACCTCGAAGCGCAGCGCGTGGGCCTGCAGGCGCGAGCCGACGAGCGCCGCGTGCGAGGACGGAATGACGTAGCCGGCGGCGGGCGCGCGCACCACCAGGGCGGGCTGCAGCTCGTCGCGCACCTGGAGCTTCCACACCTGCGGTTTGGTCTCGTCGTACTGCACCCACATCTTGCCGCTCACCTCGCTCCGGGTGCGCGTGTACGCGTAGCCCTGGAAGTCGAACGGCTTGTTCACCTTCGTCGCCTGGGTGGTGAGCACGACGTCGGTGCCGCCCAGCTTCATGGCCTCGAGATCGGCCGCGCGCGCGGCGGTGAGCCATTCCTTGCCGTGGGCCGTCGCCTCTTCCACCAGCCCTTCGCACACGTCGAAGGTCGACTTCACCCGCACGGCGTACGGCTTCCACGAGTGGGTCTCCACCAGCACGCCGAAGCGGTGGTGCAGCGCCCAGTAGGCGTTGCCGAAGCGCGGCGGGGCCCAGCCCGCGGTGAAGCCGCTCTGCGGATCGTCGCTGTCGTCGAACGCCGGATAGAAGCCCAGCGGCTGATGACCCCCAGCCTCGAGCTTCGGGAACAGCGAGGCCCTCAGCGCGCGCCCTTGCGCTTGCATCGCGGCGGGGCCGAGGCGCTGCGGCTCGAAGGTGACGGAGACGTCGTGCTGAAACTTCGCGCCGTCGGTGACGTGCAGATCCACGTACATCACCGGATCGAAGCGGTGGAGGAGCCCCAGCAGCGCGAGCATCTCCGGCGCGTCGGCCTTCACGTAGTCGCGGTTCAAGTTCAGGTTCTGCGAGGTGACGCGCCAGCCCATCTGCTCAGGGCCGCGTTGGTTGGGGCGCTGGTTGTCGCCGAAGCGCTCGTGGCCATCGACGTTGAACACCGGCACGAAGACGAGGGTGACGGCAGAGAGCGACTTCGGCGCGGCCTTGCCCTCGAGGAGCTCGCGAAGCAGCCAGAAGCCCGCGTCCTTGCCGTCGATCTCTCCGGCGTGGATGCCGCCCTGCAGCATCACCACCGGGCGGCTCTTCGCCTTGTTCTGCTCGGGGGTGAAGGTGCCGTCGGCCGAGGCGATGAGGCTGAGCATGGGGCGCCCCAGCGGGGTGGTGCCGAAGCGCTCGCACTTCACCTTGCCGGGGTAGGCCTTGGGAAACGCAGCGCAGAGGCGCTCGACCTCGTCGTAGCGGCCGGTCTTCGTCCAGCCGGAAGCTTCAGCGACGGTGGTGAGCGGAGCGGCCGCGAGGATCAGAAACAGAAGCATGGCGCCTTCTA
>VFKJ01000001.1 GCA_009885595.1 Myxococcales bacterium
ATCGAGGTGAAGGGCAGCGCGGTCGCGGGCAACGGGTTCGATGCCGGGCTCTCGGGCCTCGACGCGGGCGGCTTCGTCTTCGATGGCGGCCTCACCCTCGACGACGCGGGCATCCACCTTCCCGCGCAGAACCTGGCCTTCGTCTTCTTCGGGCAGCGCGCGGGCGAGAGCCCCGATTCCGCCCCGGTGGGCACCCCGGGCGCCATCGCCACCCTCACGCAGGTGGGCGGCCCCACCTTCTCCCTCGAGGATCAGGGGGGCGGCAGCTACGCGCTCTCGGGCGACGCGGGCTTCGTCTACCAGCCCGGCGCCACCTACCAGTTCGAGTTCAAGCTGGCCGCGCAGACCTTTCTGGCCGAGGTGGAAGACGTGCCCTCCCCGGAGAACATCCCCCAGTTTCACCCGCCCGAGGGCTACCTCGAGTTCGACGCCGGCACTGGCTTCAGCTTCCTGCGCCCCGATCCTCCGCAGGGGCAGAACCGGAACCTAGGCTTCGTGAACGTCTTCGCCATCAACGCGCAGGGCACCGCGGGCCAGCCCACCTTCACCAACATCCCCTCGACGGCGGTGGGCTTCATCAAGCTGCTGATCGCCCCGACGGACTGGACGGTCACCCGGGTGGACATCCCCGGCAGCGCGTTCCCCGACCCCGACTCGAACTACATCGTGGTGCTACAGAGCGCGAAGCTGGGCGGCCCGAAGTCGGACAACCTCTTCAGCGGCTCCCCGATCCTCGCGGGCACCGCGAACGTGGCGATCATCAAGACGCGGAAGTGATTACTCGCGCAAGAGCTCGAGCTCGAGCCGGCCTGCGAGCTTGTGCGAGAGCAGGAGCCCGGTGACGCGCTCGGCCTCTTCGTGGCTGAGCAGGTTGCGAAAACCCTCTGCGTCCTGCACCTCGGCCTCCAGCACCGGGCCGCGGGAAACCCAGCGCAGCCACGCCCCGTCAGGCAGGGTGAGCGGAAGCATGCCCTTCACCGGCCACACGTCTCTGCGCTCGGAGAGCAGCGCTGCCAGCAGCGGGCTGCTGGGGCGCACCTCGGTCACGCCCTCGTCGCGGTAGAGCACCGGCGGCGCCCTCAGGGCGTCGTCGGTCGAGTCATCGAAGAGGAAGCCGTAGCGGCTGGGAATGCGCCCGGTGAGCGCGAAGAGCGCGATCACGCTCTCGTCGGGCCCCAGCCGGTGCGCGTGCAGAATGCGGCGCTCTCCCGGCAGCACCCGGATGACGAGCTTGAACACCGGCCTCACCGCCGCCGACTGCCGGGCGATGCGCGTGTGCAGCTCTTCCTTCACCTTCCTGATCTCCTCCAGGAAGGCCAGCTCGGCCGCGCGCGCGCGATCGTCGAGCTGCTGCTGGGCGTCGGCCAGCTTCGCCTTGGCGTCCGAAAGGAAGCTCTCCAGCGCGCCGGCGTGGGTGAGCCCTTCCTCGCTGCTCGCGGGAGCGCCGGCCGCCTTCACCGCGCCCAGCAGGAGCGTGCCCTGCTCGACCAGGCGCTTGCGCTCTTCGTCCCAGCGCTTGCGCGCCAGCTCGTGGGCTTCCTGCAGCTCGGCCCACGCCGAGTAGGCGACCTCGAGGGTCTCTACCGAGCGCGCGCGTTGAAGCGCCTGCGACCCCAGCAGGTGGGCGTCGGGGCCCAGATCAGCCGCTTCGATCAGCGCCCCCAGGGCGGGCCTATCCGGAGGCGTGTCGCGGGGGAGGTCCTTCTTCATCAGACCGTGGAGCGCGAGCCCGCCGTCTCAGGCGCGGAAGACTTCGGCGCAGGCGCGCCGTTGCCCTTGCCCAGGCGCTCGCGCAGGTCGTCCCGCAGCTCGCGGCCGGGTTTGGGCGCCAACATCATTCCCAGGCCCACGCCCAGGAGCACGCCCGCGCCGAACAGCGCGAGCGCCGGCACCATTCGTTCGCCGGTCGAACGGCGTGACTCGAGGCCGACCAGGTCGAGCAGCTCGTCCTTGTCGATGTCGGGGAGGTTTTTTCGCAGTGAACGCCACATGTGAGAGCTCCGTTGCAGGGACTGCGTTTATTGCTTCTTGCCGTTGGCCAGCACGCCGTCGACGGCCGCCTCGGCGATGTCGAGGAGACGATCGCGCACCTGGGGAATCGCCGCGAGTCTCATTCCCAGCCGCACGAGGCGCGCGGTGGTGGGCGTGAAGAGCCCGCCGCCCACGATGTACCCGACCCCCAGCGCCGCGCCGAGCATGGCGTAGGGCGCCTTCTCCACCTGAGGGGTGAGGCCCACCGCGTCGGCCATGCCGTTGAGCGCCGAGTTGGCATCCTTGGCGAGCTCCCGGGCGGTCTCGAGGATCTGGGGGGGCGCCGATTCCATCGGAACGTTCTGTTCGTCGATCATCGGCGGCTCGCCCACTTGCCTACGAGGAAACCAATCGCGGCGGCCCCCAGGAGCACGCTGCCCGGGTTCCTCCGGATGAAGTCCTTCATCCGCTCATTGACCTCCATGAGCTGGGCCTGCGCCTGCTCGAACTGGGGGCCGAGCCGTTCCTGCAGATCGCGCATCGGATCGGAGTTCTCGCCTTCCGCTTGCGGAGGTGGCCTCGGGGCTCCGGGCTGGGGCTGGGTCGCTTCAGTCATTTCGTCGCGTCCTTTCGTCACTTCCGGGAGAAAAGTCTGGAGAGCGCGTACCCGATGAGGAACGCGCCTCCGATGGTGGCCACAGGGTGCCGCTTCACGATCTCTGCCCAATGTGTCACGGGCCGGAGCGTGCGCTGAACGACTTCGAGGTTCTTCATCACGCGCTCACGGGCGCGGTTGAGCTGGGCGCGCGCTTCGTCGGCGGTCGCCGGCACAGGCACGAGCGCGCGCGGTGGCGCTTTGACGATCTCCCTCATGACCGTTCCTGCCGCGTCGGCAGCACCATCGCGGTGGACGTCTGGAGCTCGAGCTGGGTGGCGTTCATCATCTTGTGGTTGGAGAGCTGGCGGCCAGCAACGGCGATGCCAATACCCGCGACGAGCAGGTTGAGCACGCCCACCACCAGGAACGCGAGCACCTCACCCAGGAAAGGCCGCAGGGCCAGCGCGAGCGCGATGCAGAGGCAGCAGTAGCCGACGACGATCAACGGCGCGAAGATCGCGATCACCCCGACGCGCACGCCCACGAAGCGCGCATCTTGTTTCAGCTCGAGGCGCGCCAGGCGCAGGTGTTGCGTCACCAGTTCGCTGAACGCATCGACCAGGTCACGGACCTCATTACCCAAAGCCATGGGCCGACCTTACACCTGAGGGCCTCGGTGCATTCGCGATGAAACACGGTACGTGTTCGCGTACTTTCGCCGCCATGATCCACACCCTGACGATGCTGAGCGTGCTGGCCGCCGCGCCTGCGCCAACCGGCCTGCAGCCGAAGAGCCGTCCCTACGATGCGCAGCACTACAAGCTGGAGGTGCGCCAGGGTGAAGGGGGCGCTTTCACCAACACGCTCACCGCGACCCTCAAGGCGAGCAAGGCGCTGCCCGAGATCGAGCTCGATGCGTACGATCTCAAGTTCCAGTCGGCGAAGGTCGACGGCGAGAGCGCCGAGTTCAAGGAGACCTACGCGCCCCAGTCGCACACCGGCGTGGTGAAGGTGAAGCCGAAGAAGCCGGTGGCCGCGGGGAAAGAGACCATCGTCGAGCTCACCTACCAGGTGACCGCGGGCACCGAGAACGTGGGCTTCTTCACCGCGACCGAACCCGAGGTGGCCAACGCCCTCCCCGGCTTCTTCACGCACTTCCAGCCCAACGCGGCGCAGCGCTTCATGCCCGTCAACGACACCCCGGCCGACAAGGCGACCAGCGAGATCCTGGCGATCGTCGACGGGCGATACCAGGTGGTCTCGAACGGCCGGAAGGAGAAGGACGAGACCTTCTCCGAAGAGGGCAAGAACCTGCGCCGGGTGCACTGGAAGCAGGAGCAGCCGCACAGCCCGTACCTGATCGCGCTGGCCATCGCGCAGCTCGAGCCTTTGCCGGTGAACGAGGACATTCCTTCGACCCTGTGGGTGCCGCCCGGAACGAAGGATCGCGCCTACGTGGCGGTCGACGTGCTCAAGGGCCTCTACAACTTCCAGACCGGCTTCACCGGCACCAAGTACCCCTTCGCCCGGCTCGACGTGGTGACCGTGCCCCGTTTCTATTGGAACGGCATGGAGAACACCTCGGTCATCTTCGAGCGCACCTCGAAGGTGCTGGTCGATCACAAGAACGATCAGACCGCGCGCAGCCAGATCGTGGGGCTGCTCGCGCACGAGCTGGCGCACCAGTGGTTCGGAGACTGGGTCACCTGCACCTGGTGGGACGAGATCTGGCTGCAGGAAGGCTTCGCCACCTACCTGGGCACGCTCGCCACCGATGACTACAACGACAGCGACGAAGTGGAGATCAGCCGCGCCCGCTACCTCACCAACGGCTACTTCCGGGACGAGGAAGGCCCCAACTCGCACCCGCTGGTGGTCAAGGGCATCCCCGCCGAGGACGCGTTCGACAGCACCAGCTACGCCAAGGGCGCCAACGTGCTGCGCATGCTCGAGCTGTGGATCGGCAAGGCCGAGATGAAGAAGGTGATGAAGGCCTACCTGGAGAAGAACGGCGGCAAGAACGTCACCAGCAACGACTTCTTCAAGGCCGTGTTCGAGGTGACGAAGAAGGAGAAGGAGCTCAAGGGCTTCAAGGACGCCTGGCTGACCGTGAAGGGCTACCCGGTGATCACCACCGACACCTCGTTCGGCGGCGGCAAGCTGACCGTCACCATCCGCCAGCAGAACAACCACGCGGGAGAGAAAGGCACCTTCGCCTTCAAGCTGCCGATCGTGATCCACCGCGCCACCGAGCCCACCTACACGAAGGAAGAGGTGATCACCGTCGACAAGCCCGAGGTGAAGGTGGTGATCGACGTGCCGGCGGCTCCGCAGTGGATCAACTGGAACAAGGACTTCGGGGCGCTGGCGAGGCTCAACCCCACCTCGGTGAGCGAGGACCAGTGGGTCGATGCGGCGCGCAACGACTCCGATCCGGTGTGGAGACTGCTCGCGACCTGGCAGCTGCTGGGTGAGCTGGGCAACCCGCAGCTGAAGGCGGAGACCAAGCCGACCGACGCCGCGATGGGCGCGATCCTCGACGTGATCAACAAGGATCCCTCGCCGTACGTGCGCGAGGCGGTGCTGGAGAAGCTGTCGACGACGCGCTTCCGCAAGCTGCCCTCGGAGTTCGCGGGGCCCCTGCTCGCGCTCGCCAAGCGGCCCGAGGGGCTCAATGAAGATCCGGCCGGCTACATCCGGGTGCGCCGCGCGGCCATGGAGGCCCTGGGCCGGGCGGACTCACCCGATGGGCACAGGTGGATCCTGGAGGAGCTGGGCAAGCGTGACATCGATCTCAACTACCTCACCGGCTACGCGGCCGCGGCGGCGCGCATCGCCACCCCGTCCTCGCTCGGTCAGCTGCGGGCGACCCTGGTCACCCAGAAGGGGCGCGGCGCGGGGTACTACCGGCGCGCTGCGCAGGCGCTTTCCCTGAGCAACTCGGTCGAGGTGCTGCCGCTGCTGCGAGAGGTGCTCAAGGGCAACCCGGGCAACAACGAGCTCGCGCGCACCGCCACCCTGGGCCTGTGGACCAACAAGGAGCTGCGAGAGAGCCAGGAGTTCGCCACCCTGGTGCGCGACGTGGTGCTCGACGACAAGTCCTTCGGCGAGGAGTTCCGCGGCGAGTTCCTGGGCTACCTGGACGACGTGAAGTACGAGTCTGCCAAGCAGGTGCTCGCGGAGCTCGCTGAGAAGGCCGGCAGCGATCGGCTCAAGGCCCAGGCGAAGCGCACGCTCGACGCGAACTTCCCTGCACCGGCGGTCGCGAAGGATCCGAAGGGCGCGAAGAAGAAGTAAGCCCTCTCCCCGACCCTCTCCCCCGCGGGGGAGAGGGAGCTACCTTTCGAACAACGCCCCGGCCCAGGTCAGCCCCGAACCAACCACGCACATCGCGATCGCGTCACCGAGCCGCTCCGAGCCCCAGTTCTCGCTGAACACCGAAGGCGCACCCGACGCGCCGACATTCCCGCGGCGATCGACGTTGAACAAGTGCCGCTCGGGCGTGACCTCCGACCGCCGCGCCACCGCCTCGAGCATGCGCAGGTTCGCCTGGTGCCCGATGAAGTTGAGCTTGTCGACGGAGCGCCCTTCCCCACCCGCGAGCCACTTCTCGCGCAGCACCTCGAAGGTCTCGCACCCGCGCTTGACCCCGAACTTCTGCACCTCGGCGCCCTGCTGGGTGAAGTGACCAAACCGCGGCACCTTCACCTTGTCGGCGCCCGAAGGATCGCCCTGCAGGTACGTCTGGGTGATCTTCCACGGCCCGGGAATGCGCGGGGAGACGATGGCGGCGCTCGAGCAATCGCCCCACAACACGCACGCCGATCGATCCGAATAGTCGACCACCCGGGTCGAGTTCTCCGGGTTCACCAGCATCACGAAGTCGGGCAGCTTCTCCGGGCGCATCGCCTCGAGGAAGTAGAGTTGGGTGGCGAACGACGAGCAGGCGCTCGAGATGTCCAGCGCGGGCCCGTCGATCTCCAGCTCCGCGGCGACGCGGTTGGCCTCTGCCGGAATGCACTCGTCAGGCGAGCAGCTGCCGGCGAGCACCATCCCGATGTCGCTGGCCTTCAGCCCCGCCCGCTCCAGCGCCATCCGGCCAGCCATCGCGCCGGTCTGCGCGTTCGACATGGTGGCCGCCTCGATGGCCGCCCGCGGATCGCGGTTGTGCGTCGAGCGAATGTACTCGAGCGGCAGCACGGTGTGCCGGCTGCGGATGCCCACCCGCTCCATGATCCACGCCTCGTTCGTGTCGATGCCCAACGCCTCGAGAAAGGCGTTGTCGATCACGTTTCCGGGGTGGAAGTGGCCGAGGGCATGAAGGTGCAACACGCGGGGGAACCTCCGAGATCCGGGACCGGCCACCTAGCGAACGAGTACGGAGGACGTCACGCCAAAAGACAGAACATTTGGTCACTATTCTTTCTACGGCTCCCGCCACATCACGATCCCCGACTTGATGCTCGGGTTGGTGCGGGGGTCGTAGTGGAAGACCAGGGTCTGCTTTCCGGGCTTGTGCGTCCACAGGTTGATCCACTCCCCTCCCCGCTGAACGGGCGAGCCGAGGGGCGAGCAGGTGGTGAAGGTCACCCCGTCGGGCGCGCGGGACAGCTTGGGGCCGTTGCAGTTCGCCTGGGTGCCGATGGCCGACCAGGGCGCGGCGATGGACACCCGGCCCGAGGGCTCGAGGGCGAGCGCCTGGAAGTACCGGGTGGAGTGGAACTCGGTCGTGCTGCTGCTGTTGCGCGGGATCGCGATCGGCGTGGCCCAGGTGGTGCCCGAATCGGTGGCCTTCAGGTACCAGAGCTCGGTGGCGTCGAAGGTGTCGAGCTTGCGCAGGTGGTACGCGAGGTGCGGCGTGGTGCCCACGAAGGTGAGCGTGACCGAGGGGTCGCGGCCCATCACCGTGAGATCGAGCATGTCGGCCGAGGCGATGACGTTGGCCGCGCTGCCCGGGCGCCAGAACGCCAGGTCCGCCGAGGTGCCATTGACCGACGAGAAGAACGCCACCCCGGGGCTACCCGCGGAGTCGAGCGCCAGCCAGAGCGAGCTTCCCCCCGAGGTGACCGTCGAGCCCAGCGACTCATCCACGAAGGCGCCGCTGCCGGTCTTCTTCCGGTACATCACGTCGGTGCCCTGCAGCCAGGCCACGTGAATGGTGCCGCCCTGAAGGCCCAGCGACGGGTTCGACATCAGCGCCGCGCGCGGCACGTCTGAGACGGTCAAGAGCGAGAAGTTCGCGCCCTCATCGTCCGAGATCGCCACCCGCACCGTGTTGTCCTGCGGTTTGATGTACGCGACGCCGATGCGCCCGGTGTCCGCGTCGCGGGCGACGGAGATCTGCCGGCTCGCGGAAACGACCGGGGACACGGATGCAGACCCGCCGATGATCTCGATCACCTTCACCGGCTCGAACGCCTTCGTCGCCCCGTCCCAGCGCGTGTAGATGACGCGGTTGTCGTCGTAGTTGAGATCGCCGTTCGGATCTTCCGAGAGCGCGGCGATCACCGGCTGGGCGAACTGATCGCCGATCGCCGAGACCGAGGCGCCCAGCTTCGTCGAGGGCCCGGCGTCCGCCGGCAAGGCCACCGCCATCTGCCAGCCGTTGGGAGGATCCTCGCCCCGCTGCCGCCCGGCATCGACCTCGATGCCAGCGTCCTCTTCACCTGCGTCGACCACCGGCTTGATGCGCGGCCCGCACGCGAACAGACAGACAGAGAGCAGGCTCGAGGTTGCGATGCGGAACATGTGAAGGACTCCTCGGATGACTCCGACTACCCGGCGGCCTTGATCACTTCCCGGGCAATCACGATGCGCTGAATCTCGCTGGTGCCTTCGTAGATCGTCTGCACCCGAGCGTCACGCAGGTAACGCTCGACCGGGAACTCGTCGATGTACCCGTAGCCGCCGTGCAGCTGCACCGCGCGATCGCACACCTTGTTCGACATCTCCGAGGCGAAGAGCTTCGCCATCGAGGCCTCGCGCGTGAAGGGCACCTTCTTTTCCTTCATCGACGCGGCGCGGAAGGTGAGCAGCTCTGCGGTCTGCTGCTGGGTGGTCATGTCGGCCAGCATGAAGCGCAGCGCCTGGAACTCGCCGATGGCCTGACCGAAGGCGTGGCGGTCTTTCACGTAGCGCACCGAGGCCTCGATCGCGGCCCGCCCCACCCCGCACGCCTGGCTGGCGATGCCCACCCGGCCACCATCGAGCGCGACCATCGCCAGCTTGAAGCCGTCGCCCAGGCGCCCGAGCAGCTGGTCTTCACCGACCTCGACGTTCTCGAAGATCAGCGGCACGGTGTTCGAGCCGCGCAGGCCCATCTTGTCTTCCGCGCGCCCACAGGTGAGCCCCTCGGCGCCCTTCCCCACGAGGAAGCAGGAGAGGCCCTTGTTGCCTTCGCTCGAGGTGCGGGCCCACACCACGATCACGCCGGCGTAGGCGCCCGAGGTGATCCACTGCTTGGTGCCGTTGATGACCCAGCGATCACCCTTCTTCGCCGCGGTGGTGTTGCCCGCGCCGGGATCACTGCCGGCGTGCGGCTCGGAGAGCGCGAACGCCCCCGCGATCGCCTCGCCGCTGGTCAGCTTCGTCACGTAGCGCTTCTTCTGCTCCACGGTGCCGAACTGGCAGATGAGCTCGGCGCACATGTTGGTGACGCACATGCCGACCGAGGTCGAGGCGCAGGCCGCCGCCAGCTCGATCACCGCCAGCGAGTACGAGAGCACGCCCGCTTCGGCGCCGCCGTACTCCGCGGGCACGTTCACGCCCAGCAGGCCCAGTTCGCCCATCTGGCGATAGGCGTCGAGCGGGAAGATCTCCTCGCGGTCCGTCTTCTGCGCGCGCGGAGCCAGCACCTCGCGAGCGAACTTTCGCGCGGTGTCACGAATGAGGGTCTGCGTCTCGCTGAGCTCGAAGTTCACGGTTACTGAACGGCCTTCAGGTTGAAGGGGAACTCGATCGGGTGATCCTTCGAGTCGGGCGGCTTGGGGAATTCCATCGTGGAGAGCACGGCGATCACGCAGTCGTAGAGCGCCGCGTCCTTGAGGGTGGTGCCCTTCTTGTCGATCTTCGCGCCCTTGACGAGCCCCTCCGGGGTGATCACCCAGGCGGTCTTGATCGTGCCCTGCGGCGCCTTCTTCTTGTTGGCGATGTGGTCCTCGTAGCAGCCCTGGATCTTCGGCTGATACGCGGTCACCACCTGCTTGATGGAGTCACCGGTGAACGGCAGCTTGCTCACGTCGGGCCCGTCGGACTTCTTGTCGGTCGCCACGTCCTTGAGGAGGTCCTTCATGGTGTCGTTCTTCGCCGGGGGATCGGCGGCCAGCACCATCGAGGCAATCAGGAGCGCAGTGATCATGAGTCAGTCCTTGAGGAGGTTGGCGGCGATCACGATGCGCTGAATCTCGCTCGTGCCTTCGTAGATCTCGGTGATGCGGGCGTCGCGCACGTGGCGTTCGGCGTCCATCTCCTTCGAGTAGCCCATGCCGCCGAAGATCTGCAGCGCCTTGTTGGCGACGCGGCTGGACATCTCGGAAGCGTAGAGCTTGGCCATCGCGGACTCCGGCGAGTGACGCACGCCCTTGTCCTTCATCACCGCTGCGCGGTGCACCAGCAGGCGCGCCGCGTCGATCTCGGTGGCCATGTC
>VFKJ01000160.1 GCA_009885595.1 Myxococcales bacterium
GCGCAGTCTCAATAGCCGCATCGACTCCGCTCGGCGTGACGGAACTGGCCCAATCCGTTCAGCCCGAGCGAAGTCGAGGGCCGTACCTACTTCCTGACCTGACCCTGTTCCGGCGCGTCGCGCACCTCGAACCGCATCTCGTCGGCGGTGGCGGTGATCTCCGGCGCGTACATGGCCTCGACGCGCGCGGGCAGCGCCGCGAACCGGCCGGGCACTTCGGCGCGCAGCTCGTAGCTCACCTTGGTGGTACCCACCGGGATCTGCGTGAGGAACATCGCCACCCGATCCGTACGCAGCTCAGCGTGAGCGCAGGCGTAATTGCAGACCGCCGGCCCCGACTGCAGCATCACCGCCTCGAACCCCGCGGGCTTGAGGTCCTCCACCATCACGAACTCGACGGCCTTGTTCGCGGTGATCTCGACGTCGACGCGCACGCGCACGCCCGACTCGACCGGCATGCCGTACTCGGCCCCCATCGCCGCAGGCACGTCGGTGCTCGGCTTGCCTAAGACGGTGTACGTGCGCTTCACCTTCACGTCGCCGCCGACGCCCTTGATGAAGTCGTTCATGTTGAACACGTCGGCGGTGGCGCCGTAGTAGCCGGTGCCCGCGCCGTCGTGCTTCACCTGCACGGTGTTCTTCCCCGCCTTGAAGGCGGAGTCGGGCAGCACCACGGGCGCGGTGAGCTCGAGGCCGCCCTTCGCGTAGGGCACGCGCTTCACTTCCTTCCCGTTCACCATCACCACGAACACGCCTGACTTCGTCGCCGCGCCTTCCCGCCGCGCCAGATCTGCGAGCGCATAGACGGCGAACGCGGTGTCGCGGGTGTTGCGCCAGCGGCCACCATTCCGCCGCAGCACGAGGAAGTCCGTGAGCGGGCCGATCAGCGGCGACTTGAGATCGTACCGGACGTACGCCATCAGCGTGAACGCGGTCGCTTCGATCGCAGCCGAGGTGCTCCAGACATCGGTGGCGTCGCCCACGGCGGCGTCCGGCCGCGACTGCGCCGCCTTGACGATGTCGTCCAGGTTCTCCACCGCGACCCGCGCGCGCGGATCGTTGAGGTGCAGCAGCGAGAGCGCCAGCTGCGCGCGGGCCCGCGGGGTGAGCCCGGTGCGCCGGGAGTAGACCGTGTCGAGCGCGGGCTTGGGCACGCCGCCGGTGCTCGCCAGCGCGTAGACCATGTACGCGTGGGTCTCCGGCGAGTTGAGCGCCTCTCCCAGGTGGCCCTTCAAGTACTCCCGACCTCGCGAGATGACGTCAGGCCTCACGTCGAGCCCGGCGGACTTCGCCAGCGACAGCGAGGACACCACGTACGACGTCATCCACAGGTTGGTGTGATCGTCGTGCCACCAGCCCCAGCCGCCGTCGCTGTGCTGGAAGTCGTAGAGCCGCTCGAGGCCCTTCTTCGTCATGTCGTCGAGGTCGGCCGGCACGCGCGCGGAGGGCAAATTGAGATCCTTCACCGCGCGGCGCGCGATCGCCGCGGGCACGAAGCGCGAGAGCGTCTGCTCCACGCACCCGTAGGGGTACGCGGCCAGGTAGGGCAGGGCGTCGAACATCACCGCCAGCAGCGTGGGGGAGAGGCTCAGCTCCATCTTCGTCAGGCTGGCCTTGCGCTTCTCGGGCAGCTCGAACTCGAACGACTGGGTGTCCTTCACCCGGCCCGAGAAGAACTGCCGCTGCGCCGAGCCGTGCACGAAGGCCGGCAGCTTCCATTCCATGCCGTCGCTGGTGCCGCCGCCCTTCACCGTGGCCCGAATGGTGCGCTCGCCCAGGTCGACGACCTTGAACTTCGCGTCGACGCGCAGCACCTGCTCGGGCTCGACGCGCACCGTCCTCTTGCCCGGGGACAGCTCTCTGAAGCCCGGGGCGGCGATCGTCACCTCGATGTCGGTGGGCTTCGCGAGGTGGCTCTCGATCACGGCCGAGAGCACCACCTCGTCACCCTCGACGAAGAAGCGGGGCGCCTGCAGCCGCACCATCAACGGCTTGGCGGTGCGGATCTGCGTGCTGCCCTGGCCCAGGTTCGGCCCCTCGGACACCACGGTGGCCACCGCCTTCCACGAGGTGAGCGAGTCTTTCAGCTTGAGGCCCTGGCTCAGCGGCGCGCCGGCCTTCGAGGCGAGCGCCGCGTACCAACCGGCCGAGGTGCTGAAGTCGCTGCGCACCTTGATGGGCTCCTCACCTTCACCGCCACCTTGAGGCTTCTTCGCCGGGGAGGGGCCAGCCGATTCCTTCTTCTTCGACTCCGACTGCATCGACTTCTCCGCACCCGTGGACGCGAGATCGTCCATGTCGGCCGCGGCCATGCCACGCGCGGGCGCCGAGGCGGCGGGAGGCGCCGAATCTGCCTTCTCCTCTGAGTCGCGGCGGTTCGCGGTCTTGGGCGCGTCGAGCTCCGGGCTCGGCTGCACCGCCTTGGCCACCGGCACCGGCCGCGCGCGGTGGTAGCGCTGGTTGTACGAGCTGTACGTGGTGACCCGCTGCTGCCGGTTGGTCCGCCCGAAGAAGCTCAGGAAGTCCTTCCGCTCGGGGGCGATGGCGAAGAGCGACTCGTCGACGACGGTGAGCGCGGTCTCGAGCGCGAGCCCAGCGGGCGCCCCCCTGGTCTTCACCACCGCCGTCACCGCGCTGCC
>VFKJ01000210.1 GCA_009885595.1 Myxococcales bacterium
ATTCCACGCCGGTGCGCAGGTCCTTCACCATGCGGTACGGCGCCAGCACGTAGCTGCGGATCTGCGAGCCGAAGCTGATGTCAGCCTTGTTGCCTTCGCGCGACGCGCTCTCGGCTTCGCGCTTCTTGAGCTCGAGATCGTACAGGCGCGACCGGAGGATCTGGAACGCCATGTCCTTGTTCGCGCTCTGGCTGCGCTCGGTCTGCACGGTGAGCACGATGTTGGTGGGCAGGTGGCGCAGCTGCGCGGTGGAGCTGGTCTTGTTGACCTTCTGACCGCCGGCGCCCGAGCCGCGGATGAACTTGAGCTCGTAGTCCTTCTCCGGGATGTCGATCTTGATGGTGTCGTCGACCTCCGGGTACACGTCGACCGACGCGAACGAGGTGTGGCGGCGCGCGTTGGAGTCGTAGGGCGAGATGCGCACCAACCGGTGCACGCCCATCTCGGCCTTCATGTAGCCGTAGGCGTTGTCGCCCACGATCCTCAAGGAGGCGTTCTTGATGCCCGCCTCTTCGCCCGCGTTGTAGTCGCTGACCTCGACGCTCCAGCCGCGCCGCTCGCAGTAGCGCGTGTACATGCGGTACAGCATCGAGGCCCAGTCCATCGACTCGGTGCCACCGGCGCCCGCGTTGATGTCGACGTAGCAGTTGAGGTGATCGTTGGGCCCCGAGAGCATCTTCTGCAGCTCGAGCACCTTGAGGTGATCCTCCACGCCCGGAAGCAGGGCGAGGCCCTCTTGCTTGCTGGCCTCGTCGCCCATCTCCTCCCCGAGATCGAGGAGCGTCCTGGCGTCATCGAAGCGGCGCTGGCAGGTCTCGTAGGCGGCGAGCTGCTTCTCGAGCGTCGTCTTCTCCTTCAACATGCCCTGCGCCTTGACGTTGTCGTTCCAGAAGTCGGGCAACGTCGAGTCGCGCTCGATCAGCGCGATGCGGCTCTTCTTGCGGTCGACGTCAAAGAGACCCCCTGAGGCTGGTGAGCCTCGCCTGGAGGGAGTTCAGCTGCTCGGTGAGGATGTCGTTCGCCATGGGGAGCTACCCGTACACAGTTCGGTTCGCGGGACGCAAGCAGCATTCCCCTGCTGACAACGCCGGTCGGGGCCATTAACTGTCGCCCATCAGTCCCACCCGAACGAAGGAGTCACCCATGAAGTTCGAGCTGGATCCCCTCCCCTACGCCAAGAACGCGCTGGTCCCCCACCTGTCCGAGGAGACGTTCTCGTTTCACTACGAGAAGCACCACCAGGCGTACATGACGAACCTGAAGAAGCTGCTCGAGGGCAAGCCCGAGGCCGAGAAGAGCCTCGAGGAGATCGTGAAGACCTCGTCGGGCGGCGTGTTCAACAACGCGGCCCAGGTGTGGAACCACACCTTCTATTGGAACTCGATGAAGCCGGCCGGCGGCAACGAGCCCACCGGCGCCCTGGCCGACGCGATCAAGAAGGACTTCGGCAGCTTCGCCGACTTCAAGAGCCAGTTCTCCACCGCCTGCATCGGCCAGTTCGGCTCGGGCTGGGGTTGGCTGGTGAAGGACGGCGACAAGCTGAAGATCGTCACCACCGGCAACGCCGAGACGCCGATCACCAAGGGCCAGAAGCCGCTGATCACCTGCGACGTCTGGGAGCACGCGTACTACATCGACTACCGCAACCTCCGCGCGAAGTACGTGGAGACGTACCTCGAGAAGCTCGTGAACTGGGACTTCGCCACGGCGAACTTCAAGTAACTCGACTGCGCTTCGCGTCGAGCCACCACATCGCCGCGAAGCCCACGTTGAGCGGTACCAGGATCGAGAGGATGTTGCCGTTGGCCTGATCCGCTGACGGCAACACCTTGATCAACACGCCCAGCAGCGAGCCCGCCGCGAGCACCGTCCACACCGCGCGGTTCCACTTCGGCGCTCTCTTCGCACCCCACATCAACATCACGCCCAACGGCAGCAGCGCCAACGAGACCGGGTTCGCCTGGAAGATGTTCTCGTTGCCGAAGGTGACGTCGTGATCGGTGAAGCTCATCAAGAAGCCGAGCGCCGAGCCGAGCACGCCGAGCACGAGGCCCAAGAGCGCGGTGAAGAGCCCCAGCAACACCCGCGGTCCCTTCTTGCCGGTGCGGCCCCAGTGACCGAGGGCGAACGCCAGGCCCGCGAGCAACAGCCCCACCATCAGCTCGTACGGAATCCAGTTCGGAGCGAGCTGCGGGGGGGGCTTGCGGTTGCTCTTGAACCAGTCGACCTGCCGCTTCACCAGCGGGCGCGCGGAGCCCTCGGCGCGCTTCACCTGGAAGACCTGCAGCTGCTGCTCGAGCTCGTCGGGCAGGTACGCGTCCTTCTGCATGCTGATCGGCTGGTCCAGTGAGTCGGCCTGCAGGTAGTCGAGGATGAGCGACATCGGCGGGTTCACCATCGAGTAGCGCAGGGTGTGCTGGCGCAGCGTCATCCGCGAGGTGCCCGCGGTGGCCGCCTTCAGCTGCCCGCCCAGCGCCGCGTCGATGATGTCGCGCGGCCTCGTGGAGCAATTGTCGTTGTAGTGGTGGTACCGGTAGTAGCGATTGTCCGGCAGCACGTGCGTACCGAGCGCGGTGGCGATCTTCATCGCTTCGCCGGGCTCGAGATCGAGCTCCTGCAGCCGCACGTCGCGGTTCAAGTGCTGCTTGTAGAAGCCGAAGGTGCCCAGCACCGAATCGTCGGCCACCCAGAAGATCAGCCGCCCCTTCGCGAAGTCCTTCACGAAGCCGACGGTGTCGCCTTCCTTCGGGCCGAACATGCCGAAGTTGTAGAGGCGGGCGTGCTTGAGCCGGCGATCTTCGACGACGAACGAGGTGTGCCCCCACCACTCCACCAGCGAGTCACCGGGACTGAAGGTCACCAGGGTGACGGAGAGGTCGGCGGGCTGCGATTCACCCGTCATCCACGGGGGGAGCGACTGCGCGGCGGTGGTCGCGACGAGAAGGGAGAGGACGTGAAGCACGGCCGTCGCATCTAGCGCAGTTCGGGGGGGATTGAGGGGCTGCGGTGTTGCGGTATGTTTCCTCTCGTGAGCGAGCCAGGCCCGAGCAGAATCGAAACGATCATCGCCTCACTCGACCCCGACGTGACCGCAGCGAAGGCAGACGTCGATCTCACCCTGCTCCAGGCGGCACTTCGCCGCTCGCCAGAAGAGCGGCTCGACGCTGCGTATCGGGTCCTGCGCGATCTCGTGCGCATCAGAGAGGGACATGCCGCATCCGCGCATCGCTGATCTCCACGGGCTCCTCGCCAAATTGCTGGAAGCTCGCGTGGAGTTCATCGTCATCGGCGGCGCGGCGGCGATCCTTCACGGGTCCCCGACCACCACCCAGGATCTCGACGTGGTGCACCGACGCACCGATGAGAACATCGACCGCTTGCTCAGCGCGCTGGCGACCCTCGACGCGACGATCCGCGAGGTCGCCAATCGCGGGCTGCGGCCAGATCGCGACCTGCTGCTTCACGGTCGCCAGCCGCTGCTGTCGACATCGCTGGGCGACCTCGACACGTTGTGCGTTCTGAACGATGGCCGGGGCTACGATGAGCTGCTCGCGCACTCCATCGAGATGCATGTCGACGAGCGGCCTCTGCGGGTTCTGGACCTCGACACGCTCATCGAGGTCAAAGCAGCCGCGAACCGCCCCAAGGATCGCCTCGTGCTGCCCATCTTGCTGGCTCTGCGCGACCAGCGCAGGTGACGACCGCTACTGCTTGAACCAGCGCTGCTCGGAGGGGTCTTGCGACTCGCCAGGCGCAGCGGCCTTCCGCTGAGTCAGCTCGACCGGCTCGATGCCCGCGGCCTTCAGCGCGCCCGGGCCGGCGATCACCGCCGCGGGCGGATCGACGATCACCTTGGGCAGCTCTTCCGAGGTGGTGCTGGTGGAGGCGGGGATCGGCGCCCGCACGGTCTCTTCGTTGCGCGGCTGGTGTTGCTGCTCGGTCAGCTGCATCGGGGCCGGCTCCTGCTGCTGGGCAGCCATCGGGCCCGAGTTCGCGTCAGTGATGTACTGGGTGACTGCTTCCCGAATGACGCCCCCGACAGACTGCCCCAGCCGGCTCGCCAGCGAGGTGAGCGCGTCGGCGAGCTCCGGGGTGGCGCGGAACGCCAGGGTGCGGACCCCCTGCATCATCTGGGTGAGTTCCTGGAGCGCCATCGACGGCCGGGCCACGTTGAAGTCGCCACTGTCGAGCATCGCGCGGATGCGCCGAGACAGATCTTCACGGGTGTACCAGGCGCCATCGAGGAAGATGGCCTCAGCATCGACGTCCACCGGGAATTGGCTCATGAACGCGAACACTATCCCGGAAGTTCCCTTGCGTCGTCGCGTGTTCTCGGGAATGTGTCCTGCGCCTTGGTCCGACTGATTTCACTCGTCTGCTTGATCGTGGCTGCGGCGGCTCCCGCCTCGGAACCCGACGGCGGACTGCCGCCTCCAGAGCAGCTGCGGGTGCGCGTGAAGCCCGAGCACGTGAAGCTGGGCGAGCCCGTCACCCTGGAGATCGTCGTCACTCACGACCCGGGGCAGAGGTACGAGCTCAAGACCCCGGGAGATCTCGGGGACTTCGAGTACCTCGAGCAGGAGCGCAGCCGCGTCGATGGCAGCGGCCGCTCGACCACCACCCTCGAGGTGAAGCTGTCGGCCTTCAAGCTGGGCACCCTGGACACGCCGCAGCTCGAGCTCGAGGTGACCGCGCCCGAAGGCGTCGCCACCCTGCCCGTGCCGCGCGCGAAGCTGACCGTCGACTCCTCGCTGCCGCCCGACGCCCAGACCAAGGGCGAGAACCTGTACGACGTGAAGGCGCCCGAGGAGGTGCCGATTCGCAGCTGGCGGCTCCTCTACCTTCTGGGGGGGCTGCTCGCGCTCGCGGCGATCGGGTACGCAATCATGCGCTACCTGGCGCGCCCAAAACCGATGACGCCCGTGTACGTGCCGCCGCCCGAGCCGCTGCACGTGCGCGCGATCCGCCAGCTCGACGCGCTCGCGGCGGAGAACCTGCCTGCGAAGGGCGAGTTCAAGTCGTTCTACTTCCGCCTCTCGGAGATCACCCGCGGGTACCTCGGGGGGCTGTATGGCTTCGAGGCGCTGGAGAGCACCACGCCCGAGCTGCTCAACGCCCTGCGCGCCCGCACCACGCCGGGCCTGCCGATGACGGACCTGACGACCTTCGCCGAAGCGTCCGACTTCGTGCGCTACGCCAAGGAACAGCCCGACCTCGACGAGTGCAAGACGCACCTCGAGCTGGCGTATCGCATCGTTCACTCCACCCAGGCCGCGACCGTTCCGCCCCGACCTGCGCCATGATCTGGGTCCCTCCGCCTCGGCCAGTCGGCCGCTTCGCTCCCGCCAGTCTCGCGCAGCGTTCCGCTGCTGGCGGCTTCGCTCCATGATTCAAGATCTCTCGATCTTCCACAGCCCGCAGGTCCTCTGGCTCCTGGTCCTGGTGCCGGTGTTCATCGGCTGGACGTGGGTGGAAAAGAAGAAGCGCGCGGTGCTGCGGTTCTCGGCGGCCAGCCAGCTCTTCCAGCAGGGGCGCGGGGTGAGGCCGTTCCTGCTGTGGATGCTCCCCACCCTGCGCATCGGCGCGTTCGTGCTCGCGGTGTTAGCGCTCGCCCGCCCGCAGGAGCGCGACAGCCGCATCAAGGATCTCTCGGTCGAAGGCATCGACATCATGATCGCCCTCGATCTCTCCACCTCGATGGAGGCGGCGGACTTCCGCCCGAACAACCGCCTCCACGTCGCCAAAGAGGTGCTCACCGAGTTCCTCGCGGGCCGCTCGAACGATCGCATCGGGCTCGTGGTGTTCTCCGGCGCCGCCTACACCCAGGCCCCGCTCACGCTCGACTACGGCGTGCTCAAGGAAGTGATCAAGCAGCTGCGCACCCGCGTGCTGGAAGACGGCACGGCCATCGGCGACGCGGTGGCCACCGCCCTCAACCGCCTGCGCGACTCCGAGGCCAAGAGCCGGGTGGTGGTGCTGATCACCGACGGCGACAACAACGCGGGCCGGGTCTCGCCGCTCGACGCCGCCGAGGCCGCGCGCGCCCTGAAGATCCCCGTCTACAGCATCCTGGTGGGCAAGGGCGGCAAGGTCCCCTTCCCCGCCGGCCAGGACATCTTCGGCCAGACCGCGTGGCGCGACGTCGAGATCCCCATCAACCCCGAGCTGCTCACCCAGATGGCGACGATGACCGGGGGCGAGTTCTTCCGCGCCACGGACCGTGAGAGCTTGAAGCAGGGCCTGCAGAAGGTGCTCGACTCGCTCGAGCGCAGCAAGTTGATGGAAGGCGGCGCGATGGCCACCTACCGCGAGCGCTTTCACGAGTTCCTGCTGCTGGCTGCGCTGCTGCTGCTGATCGAGTTCTTCCTCAAATCGACCTTCTTGAGGGTGTTCCCGTGATCATGACGCCCTGGCGCTTCTCGCTGCTCGGCTACAAGGCCGGCTTCGCGCAGCCCTGGTTCCTGCTGGGGATCCTGGTGGCGCTGCTGCTGGGCGTGATCGCGCTGGTCGTCTCGGTCAGGCGCAGCAAGCGGCTCTCGAAGGCCGTGCCGCAGCGCCTGGCCGACGCGCTCGCGCCCGGCGTCTCGGTGGTGCTGCCCTCGTTGCAGAGCTCCGCGTACACCATGGCGCTGGTCTTCTTCGCGCTGGCGCTCGCCCAGCCCCAGTGCGGAGAGAAGGCCGAGGTGGCCAAGCGCCGAGGCATCGACGTGGTGGTGGCGCTCGACGCCTCGAAGTCGATGTACGCGCGCGACGTGACGCCCTCGCGGCTCGAGCGCGCGAAGCTCGAGCTCACCTCGCTGCTCGACTCGCTCAAGGGCGACCGGGTGGGGCTGGTGGTGTTCGCCGGCGACGCCTTCATCCAGTGTCCGCTCACCTCGGACTACGCGGCCGCCAAGCTCTTCCTGCGCGCGGTCGATCCAGAGTCGATGCCCCAGGGGGGCACCAACATCGGGGCGGCGCTGCTGCTCTCGAAGCAGGTGCTGGAGAACGCGGACCGCGGCGCCAAGGATCGCGTGGTGGTGCTGCTGTCTGACGGCGAAGATCTCACCGGCGACATCGGCGAGGGCATCACCTCGCTCAAGGAGTTCGGCGCGCGCGTGCTCGCCGTGGGCATCGGCAGCGACTCGGGTGAGCCGATCCCCATCCTCAACAAGAACGGCGACGTCGTCGGGTACAAGAAAGACGAGAACGGCGTCACGGTGATCAGCCGGCTCGATCGCGCGGGCCTCACCCGGATCGCCTCGGCGACCGGCGGCGAGTTCTTCTACCAGCAGCGCGGCGTCGCCATGGCCGACGTGGTGAAGATCATCGACTCGCTGCAGAAGAGCGAGCTCGAGAGCCGCGTCACCATGAAGTACGGCGAGGCGTACCAGCCCTTCCTCGCGGTCGGGCTCGCCTTCCTGGTGCTGGGCCTGCTCATTCTGCCTTCGTGGCGACGGGGCGGCTCGAAGGTGGCAGTGCTCGCCGTCGCCCTGCTGGCAGGCCACTCACAGGCCGCGGGGCCGCTCGAGAAGAACCACCCCGAGGTGGAGCTGGGCACCGAGGCCTACGACGCGCAGCAGTTCGAGGAGGCGCTCAAGCACTACGACGCGGCGCTGGTCGAGCGGCCGTCTGATCCGCGCGTGCAGTACGACCGCGGCCTCGCGCTCCACAAGCTGGGCCGAAACGATGAAGCGAAGGCAGCGTTCCAGGCCGCGCTCGAGCTCGACCGCTCGGGCGAGCTCGCGGGCAAGATTCACTACAACCTCGGCAACGTGGCCGCCGCCGCGGGCGACAAGCCGACGGCCATCAAGGAGTACCGCGCCGCCCTGCGTAAGAACCCCGACGACGCGCTCGCGCGGCACAACCTCGAGGTGCTGCTCAAGGACCTCCCCCCGCAGGAATCGAAGGGCAGCGACGGCGGCACGCCCGATGGCGGCGGACACGACGGGGGGGAAACCAGACGCCGGGCCGGACGGCGGCACCACCGACGGCGGCTCAGATGCGGGCCGGCCCGACGGCGGCAAGCCTGACGGCGGAGACGGCGACGGGGGCGCGAGCGACGCCGGCATGGACGCCGGGGCCGACGCGGGCCCGGGCCAGGGCGATGGCGGTCAGGGCGACGGCGGCGCGGGTGACGGGGGCAGCGGAGAGAAGGAACAAAAGGGCGACGGCGGGGCTTCCCAGCAGAATGAGCCCGCTGATGGTGGCAGTGACGGCGGCGCCGAGGATCAAGATGGGGGCACGCCCCAGGAAGCAAAGGCGCAGCTCCTGCCCGATGGTGGAATTGACGTGAACCGGAAGGACGCAGAGAAACTGCTCGACTCGCTCAAGAGCAACGAGAAGAACCTCCAGCTGTGGCGTTTCAAGCAGAAGTCCAAGAAGAGTGAGACGAATGGCAAGGACTGGTAGCGCCCTCGCTGTCGCCCTTCTCCTCGCCGCCGCGCCCGCGCTGGCGGAGGTAGAGGTCACCATGCAGGCCGACCGCGAGAAGGTCGGCACTGAGGACACCTTTCGCCTCGAGATCGTGGTCGCCAACGCCCCCGAAGGGGCGGTGGTGCAGCTGCCCGCGGCGGAGGACTTCGAGGTGCTCGGCCGCAGCCAGTCGACGCAGATGAGCTACTCGCTCGGGCCGGGCGGCGCGGGGGTGATCACCCAGGTGCAAAAGCACACCCTCACCATGCGCGCCAATCGCACCGGCACGCTCACCATTCCGCCCGCCGCCGTGCAGACCGCGGCGAAGCTCTACAAGACCAGGCCGGTGGTGATCGAAGTGGTGCGCGGCCGGCTCTCGCCCGAGCGGGCCAAGCGCGGTCAGCCGCCCACCAATCCTTTTGGGTTTCCGCCCGGCTTCCCCGGCTTCGGCGGCCTGGACGACCAAGACGATCCGCTCGGCGGTGAGCCGCGGCTCGACGAGCCCACCGTGCCGCGCGGGGACTCCGATCTCTTCCTGCGCATGTCTCTGGACAAGAGCGAGGCCTACGTGGGCGAGCAGGTGATGGTAACCATTCACCTCTACTCGCGCGTCGATCTCTCCTCGGTCGACTCGGTGACGATGCCCAAGCTCGATGGCTTCCTGAGCCAGGACTTCAAGACGCCCAACCAGCTGATGTCTGAACAGCGGGTGATCGGCGGCGTGCCGTACCGCGAGTACCTGCTGAGGCAGAAGGCCGTCTTCCCGCTCAAGGCCGGCACCGTGACCATCGAGGCGCCCGAGGCCGACATCACCACCGGCATCTTCTACGCGGGGCGCCGGGTGCACCGGAGAGGCAACGAGCTCAAGCTCGTCGTTCGCGCGCTCCCCCCGGGCCCCGCCACCACGGCGGTCGGGCGCTGGCGGCTCTCGCGCGAGGTGTCGCAGACCGAGGTGGCGCTGGGCGAGCCGGTGCAGGTGAAGCTGGTCCTCCAGGGGCGCGGCAACCTGCAGGGCGTGCAGCTGCCGCCGCTGGGTGCGCCCGCGGCGTTCAAGGTGTTCGATCCCGAGACGAGCGACAAGCCGAGCACGTCGAAGTCGCACGTCGGTGGCACCCGGACCATCGAGTACACCCTGGTCCCGCAGCAGACCGGCACCTTCGTGCTGCCCGCGCTCACCGTGCCCTCCTTCGATCCCGAGACGCGCAAGTACGACGAGCTGCGCGTGGACGAGATCACCCTCAAGGTGAACCCCGGCGCCGGCGGAGCGAGCGTGGGGCCGAACCCGACCGTGCCGATGGGCCTCGATGGCCCGAAGAACCAGCTCATCGCGGGCGGCCTCAAGTCGCTGCGCCACACCGCCCACTTCAGGCCGCCGGCCTCTTCGCTGACGGCGCAGCGCTGGTTCCTGCCGCTGGCGCTCGCGCCCCTGGGGCTCACGGTGTTGATGGGCGCCTTCCTGTTCGCGCGCGGAGCGCTGGGCGCCGAGACGCCGGAGTCGCTCAAGAAGAAGCAGGCCCGCGCCGCCAGGAAGCGCCTCGCGGCCGGGGAGAAGCTGCTCAAGACCGGCTCCACCGCCGACTTCTACGCAGAGATCGAGCGCGCGTTGACCAGCTTCATGAGCGCCAAACTGGGCACGCCGGTGACGGGGCTGGTGCGCGCGGACCTGGTGACGAAGCTGACCGAGGCTGGCGTGGCCGAGGCCGAGCGCGTTCGCATCGTCGCGGTGCTGGAGACCTGCGATCTCGGCCGCTACGCGCCGGGCATGGGCGAGTTCGGCGCGCGGCGGAAGGCCCTCAGTGACGCCGCAGCTGCGATGGAGGGCTGGTCGTGATCTCGCTCGTCCTCGCGCTCAGCCTCGCGCAGTACACGCCGCAAGAAGCGCAGTCGCTCTTCGTGGAGGGCAACGACGCCTATTACAAGGGCGAGCTCGGCACCGCGAAGGAACGGTACGAGAAGCTCCTGCACGCGGGTCTGGGCGGCCCCGACGTGCTCTTCAACCTGGGCACCACCCACCTCGCGGCCGGCGAGCTGGGCCCGGCGATCCTCTTCCTCGAGCGCGCCCACCGCCTCGCGGACGACGACGACATCGGCGCCAACCTCGCGGTCGCTCGCCAGCGCCAGGTGGATCAAGTCGTGGGCGAGGAAGCCTCGGTGCCCTTCACCCAGCGCCTGGCCGATGCCACGGACGAGCGCGTGGTGGGGGGGGCGTTCCTGGTGGCCTGGTGGCTCGGCTTCGTCCTCTTCTGGCTCACCTGGCGGCGGGAACCCGGCGCGCGCGTGGGGCTCGGCCTCGTCACCGCGCTCTTCCTGCTCGTCGGCACCGGCCTGGGAGCGACGCTGGCCGTGCACGCGTGGGTGCGGTCCACCGTGGTCGAGGCGATCGTGATGCCCCACGCGGCGGCGGTGCGCGAGTACCCGGGCGACTCCGCCAAGGTGTCGTTTGAGGTGCACGCGGGCCTCAAGGTGCGCATCATGGAGACCTCGGGCCGCTACGCGCGCGTCCGCCTCCCCAACGCCCTCGAGGGGTGGACGGAGAAGGAAGGACTGGTTTCGTTGTGAGCGACGCGATGATCGAAGTGGCCAACGTGGTGAAGGTCTACCGCCGCGGGAAGAACGAGGTGCCGGCGCTGCAGGGCGTGTCCCTCACCGTGCCGCGGGGCCAGTTCCTCTCGGTGATGGGCAGCTCGGGCTCGGGCAAGAGCACCATGCTCAACCTGCTCGGCGCCCTCGACGTGCCCACCCGCGGCACCCTGCACATCGATGGCAAGGAGATCTCGCGCTTCCCCGATGACGAGCTCTCGAGGTTCCGCCGCGATCGGCTGGGCTTCATCTTCCAGTTCTTCAACCTGCTGCCCACCCTGACGGCGGTGGAGAACGTGATTCTCCCCGAGCTGCTCGCCGGCAAGCACCGCGACGAGCTCGAGCCGAAGGCGAAGGCCCTGCTCGAGCAGTTCGGGCTCAAGGGCCGCGACTCCCATCGCCCAGACGAGCTGTCCGGCGGCGAGATGCAGCGGGTCGCCGTCGCCCGCGCCCTGCTCTCGGAGCCCGCGCTGCTGCTGGCCGACGAGCCCACCGGCAACCTCGACTCGAAGACGGGCGCCGAAGTGCTCAAGCTCATTCGCGAAGCCACCCGCGCCCGAAACCTCACGGTGGTGATGGTGACCCACGACCCCAGGGCGGCCGAAGTGGGCGATCGCCTGGTGCTGCTGGCCGATGGAAAAATCGTCGGCGATGACCCCGTCCGTGCAGCTGCCTGAACGGTTGCGCGGCGTTGACGCAAGTGTGTAAGAGGGAGTCGTCCCGGGGGGGTTCTGCAAGGAACCCAAAGTGGTCCGCATCTCGCCTGACGTCGGTCGAAACAGAATCATCATCCTCTGGTCCGGTGCCCCCACTTCAGTCGAGGCCGTCACCGCTGAACGAGAGCTGCGTGAGGCGCTCTCGAGGCTTCGCCCCCCCATCGACGTGCTCTCCGACATTCGCGAGTTGGAGACGATGGAGACCTTCCCGGCCGAGGACTTCCGCCGGCTCAACGCGGCCCTGAGTGCCTTCGGGCTGAAGAAGATCGTGCGGGTGGTCGGCAGGCGCGCGCTGGCCGCGGTGCACATGGAGCGCCTCTCGCGCCAGGTGCCCGGTCACACCGCCCACCTGGCCTTCTCGCTCGACGAGGCCGAGCAGGTCTTCGGCAAGTAGTTTTCGCCGCGGTGCCTGCCCACGCTCGTTAAGGTGCCCGCGCCCATGTGGTCCCTGCTCCGCCTCGTCTCGCTGCGCCACCTGTTCCAGTCGCCGCTGCGATCGTTGCTCACGCTGATCGGCGTGGCGGTGGGCGTGGCGACGCTGGTGGGCATCGCGTCGATCAACCGCTCAGTGATGGACGCGTTCCGCTCGACCATCGACAAGGTGGCGGGCAAGGCTGATCTGACGGTCGCGGCCGAGACCTCCGGCTTCCCAGAAGAGCTGCTGGAGACGGTGCGCGCGGTGCCAGGCGTGCTGCACGCCTCGGGAGGCCTCTCGGTGGCGGCGCCGGTGAAGGACGTTCCCGGGGAGACCCTGTACGTGATGGGCGTCGACCTGCTCGACGACGGGTTCTTCCGCACCTACGAGGGCGTGGACACCGACGTGGGCAAGCTGGCCGACGACCTCGAGTTCCTCAACTCCACCGATCGCATCCTGCTGTCCGATCGCTACGCGCGAGAGCACCAGCTCGAGACCGGCGATTCCATCGAGCTCATCACCGCCGAGGGCGCCAAGCCCTTCGTCATTCACGGGCTGCTCAAGGAGACCGGACCGCTCAAGGCCTTCGGCGGCTCGGTGGCGGTGATGTTCTTCGGCTCGCTGCAGGAGGCGTTCTCGAAGGGCC
>VFKJ01000623.1 GCA_009885595.1 Myxococcales bacterium
CTCTGGGGTCGGCATGGCCTCGTCGCTGGGGCTGGCCCTGGCCATGCGCGATTGGTTCGGCCAGCAGTCGCCGCGCGTCCACATCGTGGAAGGAGAAGGCGGCCTCACCCCCGGGCGCGTCAGCGAAGCGCTGGCCTTCGCGGGCACGGCCTCGCTGCCCAACCCGGTCGTCCACGTCGATTGGAATCAGGCGTCGATCGACTCGAACGCGGTCACCCGCGAAGGGACCACCCGCGGCGACTACGTTCAGTGGGATCCGGCCGAGCTGTTCTACCTGCACGACTGGAACGTGATCTCCGTGGCCCGGGGGATGGACTTCCAGTCCATCGCGGCGGCCCAGCGAAAGGCGCTCGCGCTCGACAACGGGCAACCGACGGCCATCGTCTACCGCACCGTGAAGGGCTGGCAGTACGGCATCGAAGGGCGGGCCTCGCACGGCGCGGGGCACAAGCTCTGCTCGCCCGGCTTCTACGCCTCGCTCCCGCTGCCGGACGAAGTGAGGGCGGCGATGCCCACGTGCTCGCCGGACGATCCGCAGTGCGCCGGCGGCGTCGACTCCGCGAAGGTCGAGCGCTGCTACTTCGACGGCCTCCTGGCGATCCGCCGCTGGGTGGAGAGCGAGAAGGCGATGACCACCAGCCTGGCCGCGCGGGTGACGCGCGCGCGCGAGCGGCTCGATGCCGCCAAACGCGCCCCCCGCGTGGGCGCCCCGCACCTCGAGCGCGTGTACGCCCTGACCAGCGCCGGCACGGTGCCCCCCGAGCTGGCGCTCCAGGTGGGCACCGAGACGACGCTGCGCGGCCAGCTGGGCAAGGCGCTGGGCGTGCTCAACCAGCACAGCCAGGGGGCGCTCTTCATCGGGGCGGCCGACCTGCTGGGGTCCACCAGCATCCTCGAGGGGGCGAAGGGGTTCGAGCAGGGCTTCTTCCACGCCGACACCCGGCCGGGCTCGCGCACCCTGTCCGTGGGCGGGATCTGCGAGGACGCCCTCGCAGGCGTGCTCTCCGGCATCGCCGCGTTCGGGCGTCACGTCGGGGCCGCGGCCTCGTACGGGGCCTTCCTGGCGCCGCTCGGCCACATCGCGGCCCGGCTGCACGCCATCGGCAGCCAGGCCCGCCACGAGCGCCTGGGCACGCCTGCGAACCCGATGATCCTCATCTGCGGGCACGCGGGCCTGAAGACCGGAGAGGACGGCCCCACCCATGCCGACCCGCAGCCGCTGCAGTTGCTGCAGGAGAACTTTCCGCTCGGCGCGATGATCACCCTGACGCCGTGGGATCCGAACGAGATCTGGCACCTGCTGGCGGCAGCGCTGCAGCGACGGCCGGCGGTGATCGCGCCGTTCGTCACCCGCCCCAACGAGACGGTGCTCGATCGCGAGGCGCTCGGCCTGGCGCCCACCAGCGCCGCGGCCCAGGGCGTCTACCTGCTGCGGAAGGCGCGCGGCGCGGCCGACGTGACCATCGTGCTGCAGGAGTCGGCCGTCGCCTACGCGTTCCTGACCGACGCCCTGCCCAGGCTGGAGCGCGCCGGCATCGACCCGGAGGTGTACTACGTCGCCAGCGCCGAGCTGTTCGACTCGCTCCCCGACGCGGAGCGGGCCCGCATCTTCCCGGAAGCGAAGGCGATGAAGGCCATCGGCATCACCGGCTTCACCCATGCCACCCTCTACCGGTGGATCCGCTCCGACGCGGGCCGGGCGGCGTCGCTGCACCCGTACGTGCGGGGCCACTATCCCGGCTCTGGCCCCGGCCGCGCGGTGCTCGCCGAGGCGGGCCTGGACGGCGAGAGCCAGTTCCGCCGCATCTTTGAGTACGTGAGCTCACGGCGCTGAAGGCTGTTTCCAACCAGAAGAACTCTTCCCGTCACGGGGCGCGGTGATGCGCCGTGGCGGTGGTACATCTCAAGGCATGTCCAGCGTTGGCTCGCACGAACGGCCGGTCAGGGTCGCGATCGTCGGAGCAGGTCCCGCGGGGTTCTTCGCCGCCGATGCGTTGCTGCGAAAGGAAGCGCCGGTCTTCAAGGTCGATCTGCTCGAGCGCCTGCCGACGCCCTTTGGCCTGGTGCGCTCGGGCGTGGCGCCTGATCACCAGAAGATCAAAGGCGTCACCCGCACCTTCGAGAAGACCGCCAGCCACGGCCGCTTCCGCTTCCTGGGCAACGTCAACGTCGGCAAGGACCTCACCGCCGACGAGCTCGCCGCGCACTACGACATGGTGGTGTACGCGGTGGGCAGCAGCACCGATCGCCGCCTCGGCATCCCCGGAGAGCACCTCGCCGGCTCGCACGCCGCCACCGCCTTCGTCGGTTGGTACAACGCCCACCCCGACTTCAACGACTTCAAGTTCGACCTGAGCGTGGAGCGGGCGGTGGTGGTGGGCGTGGGCAACGTGGCCCTCGACGTCGCTCGGGTGCTGCTGCGAGATCGCGACGAGCTCGCAAAGACAGACATCGCCGCGCCGGCCCTCGAGGCGCTGCGGGCCAGCGCGATTCGCGAGGTGGTGCTGGTCGCGCGGCGCGGCGCGGCGCAGGCGGCCTTCACCCCCGCCGAGCTCGAGGACCTGATCGAGCTGCCTTCCTTGAGCGTGCGCGTCGACCCGGCCCAGCTCGAGCTCGATGACGCGCAGCTGCGGCTGCTGGACACCGCCGGGCGCCGCAACCTCGAGCTGATGCGCAAGGTCGCCGCCCACCCGCGCGAGGCGCCGCGCACGCTGCGCCTCGAGTTCCTCGCCTCGCCCGTCGAGCTGCTCGACGACGGCATCGGCCGGGTGTGCGGCCTTCGCCTCGAGCGCAACGAGCTGGCCAGCGCGGACGGGTCCAGGGCGCGCGGCACCGGGCAGTTCTTCGAGCTCTCCGCCGGCCTGGTGTTCCGCTCCATCGGCTACTTCGGCTCGCCGCTGCCGGGCGTCGCCTTCGATTCGAAGGTGGGCATCATTCCCAACGTCGAGGGCCGGGTGACGAAGACGCCCGGGGGCGAGGTGGTGCCCCACACCTACGCCGTGGGGTGGATTCGGCGCAGCCCCACCGGCGTCATCGGCACCAACAAGGCCGACGCGCAGGGCGTGGTGGGGCTGATGGTGGAAGACGTGGCGAAGCTGCCGGGTCGGGAGCTGGTGGAGATCGACACCCTGCTGGCGGGGCGCGGCCTCGCGGTCACCTCGTTCTCCGAGTGGGCCAAGCTCGACGCGCTCGAGCTCGCCGCGGGCCAGGAGAAGGGCAAGGTGCGCGAGAAGTTCGTCAGCGTCGAAGAGATGATGAACGAGCTGCTGCGCAACAAGCCCTCTGACGAGCCGTAGCTTCGGGTTAGCCTGCGAGCCTCTCGTTTCCCCGGGGGCAGGTATGGATCGTCGTGACGTTCTGAAGCTGGGCGCGGTCGCCACGCTCGGCGGCAGCGGGTGCGCTGGCCTGTTGAGCAACCCTTCAGCCGTGGGCGCCTCGGAGCTCGACGGCTTCCTCTCGTCGCTCGACGGCGCGATGGCGTCGATCAGCGGCGGCCAGTTCTTCGACACCTTCCTCCCCGCCCAGAAGAGCCCCGCGCTCGCCGCGCGCGCGGAGCACGGCGAGGCGCTGGCGAAGAAGACCCTGCGTTCGCTGCTGCTGGTGGGCACCCTGCAGGAACTTCCGCCCGAGCACCTCGCGCACGAGGGCGTGCAGCAGCGCCTGCGGGAGTCGATGGGCGAGTTCGACGACGCGATGTTCGGCATGACCTCGATGCTCGAGCAGCTCTCGCCCACCGATCGCGCCGAGCTCTCGGCTGCCCTGAAGGAAGATCCCCAGCTGGGCATGAAGGTGATGTCGGGCGTCGACGAGCAGGCCGCCACCTTCGGCGTCTCGCTCAAGCAGCGCACCCGGCTGCGCGCGCTGTCCACCCAGGCGTGCTCGCGGCTGCGCCAGTCCCCCGACCTGTTGATCGCCGAGTACACCGGCAAGATGCACAAGGTGGCCGCGCGCCACGGTGGGCGCTCAGAGGCCCAGCGGGCCGCTGCCGCCAGCATCGGCAGCGCCTTGCTGTGGCAGAGCCAGCCGCCCGACGGTGAAGCGGTCGGTGGCTCGGAGGGGTTGACCCCGCCTCCGCCCCCGCCGCCTCAGACGGACGTGAACGAGACCCGCGGCAGCGCTCTGCCTGCCCCCCAGGACGCGGCCCCGGAGCGGCGCGGCCCGCGCGCGAGCCACGTGCTGCTCACCACCGGCGGCATCGCGCTGGGGCTGACCGCCGTCTCCGTCGGGCTCGGCTTCGCGACCGCCAGCAGCGGCTTCGGGGTGTTCCTCTTCACCCTGGGCGCGATCCTCGGCGTCACGGGGCTCCTCGTGTTGATCATCGGCCTCATCCTGCTGGCCGTCGGGAAGTGATTCGAACCCCCATCGCCATCACCGGGCAGGGCGCGGTGTGCGCGCTCGGAATCGGGCTCGACGCCATCTGGGCCGAGCTCGCCGCGGGCCGCGACGGCATCGGGGTGATCGAGCGCTTCAGCACCCAGCGCTTCGGCACCCACCTCGGCGGAATGGTGCCGCTGCCGGGCACGGTGGGCATCGACGACGCGCTGACGACGCGGGCGATCTGCGTGAAGTACGCGGTGCTCGCGGGCCAGGAGGCGCTCACCCGGGCCGAGGTGCCGATGCACGCGCCCCGGCGGATCGCGTTGGTGCTCGGCACCAGCATGGGCAGTCACCTGGGCGGCTTGCACGAGGCGAGCGCGGAGGTGGCGGCGGCGCTCGGGATCGAGGGGCCGGTGATCACCATCTCCACCGCGTGCGCGTCGTCGACCAACGCGCTCGGCGTGGGCCGCGACCTGCTCGATGACGGGCGGGCCGACGTGGTGCTCGCGGGCGGGGCCGACGTGTTGTGCCCGGAGATCTTCGCGGGCTTCCACGCCCTGGGGCTGTTGAGCGCCGGCAAGTGCACGCCCTTCAGCGAGGGTTTGGGCACCACCCTGGGTGAAGGCGCCGGGTTCCTCGTGCTCGAGCGCGCGCCGGAAGCGAAGACCCGCGGCGCGCCGTTCCTCGCGTGCCTGTCGGGCTACGGGCTCTCGGCCGACGGCTACCACGCGACCTCTCCTGAGCCGACCGGTGCGGGGGTGGCGCGCGCGCTGCGCTCCACGCTCGACGATGCGGGCCTGGCGGCGGCCGACGTGGGCTACGTGAACGCGCACGGCACCGGCACCGCGGCGAATGATCCAGCCGAGTGGCGCGCCATCACGGAGGTGCTCGGCGATCAGGTGCCGGTGAGCTCGACCAAGAGCTACCTCGCGCACGCGCAGGGCGCCGCGGGCGTGCTCGAGTTGATCTGCACGCTGCTGGCGATGGAGCACGGGCAGGTGCTGCCCACGCTGCACTTCACCAAACCGCGCCGGCAGGGGCCGGTCGATCCCATCGCGCAGGACCGGCCGCGCCCGCTGGTGTTCGCGCATGCGCTGAGTACCAACTCGGCTTTCGGCGGCGCGAACGCCGCGGTCGCCATCTCGCGCGCCGTGACGCCGCGCCGCGCTTCGCCCAAGCGTCCCATCTTCATCTCCGGCGTGAGCTCGCTGGTCCCCAGCAAAGAAGAGAGTCGGGGAGAAGGGCTCAAGCGCCTCATCCCCACAGCCGACACCCGCAACCTCGATCCGTCCTCCATCGATCTCAGCACCGCGATCGCGCAGGCGCTTCACGATGCCGGGCTCACGCTCAGCGGCGTCGCCCGGGAGCGAACCGGGCTGTTCGTCGGCACCACCAACGCGTCCCCCGCGAGCTGGGAAGAGTTCCGCGCCAGCGTGCGTGAGCGCGGCATCGAGAGGGCTTCGGCGCCGGCCTTCACGCGGCTGGTGCTCAACGCCGCCTCGGGCGTGGCGTCGCGGCTGCTGGGACTGCGCGGTCCCACCACCACGCTCACCACCGGCGCGGGGAGTGGGCTGCTGGCGGCGGTGCTGGCGGCGATCTATCTCGAGTCGCGCGCGGACGCGGATCGACTGGTGGTCGCCGCGGTGGACGAGCTCGATGCCCAGCGGCCCACCCAGGGTGAAGGGGCGGCGAGCCTCGTGCTCACCACCTTCGCGAACGAGAGCACCATTCGCCTCGCACGCTGGGCGGTGGCGGCCCGAACGCACTCGACGAAGCCATCGCCTCCCTCTCCCCAGCAGGGGAGAGGGTCGGGATGAGGGGAGAAACCCCCGCCAGCGGCACCCTGCGCCTCTGCGCCGAAAAAGTCCGGGCGCTGCGCCTCGCGCCAGGCCAATTCCTGATCACCGACGTCTCCGCCGCGGCCTCCTGCGCCGTGGTCCTCGAACGGAGTACCGCATGAACCCCGCCTTGATGGCCTACCTCGAGCACCGCACCAGGCTGCTCTCGCGAGTCCGGCGCGTGTTGATCGAAGACCTGCACGTGCAGCGCGAGCCCGACGCGATCGACCCCGACGCGCCGCTCTTCGGCACCGGGCTCGGGCTCGACTCGGTCGACGCCGTGGAGTTGATCGTCTGCCTCGAGACCGAGTTCGCCTTTCGCCTCGACGACGCCGCGCTGGCGCGATCCTCGATGCGCACGGTGAACAGCCTGGTGGACCTCGTGCTGCGCAAGCAGGGAGGTGCCTATGTCGCTGCGTGACGAAGTCGACGCGATCCGCCTGGGGACCGCGTGGTGCGAGGCCTCGCACGTGGTGGTGCTCCGGGTGAGCGGGGCCGCCGCCTTCGCCACCCTCGACCGCGTCTGTCCCGCGGCGCTCTCCCTGCAGGACACGCAGCTGCGCCCCACGGTGCTGCTGCGCGAAGACGGCACGGTGTTCGCCGACGCCACCGTCGCGCGCGATGACGAGCGTTACCTGCTGCTCGCGGAAGGCCCGACCGCGGCGGAGCTGGAGAGCTGGCTGCGGCAGCACGCGGTGGGCTCGGACCTCGAGCTGGAGCGGCTCGATCACTCGCACCAGGTGCTGTCGTTGCACGGCCCCTGGGCGTGGGAGCTGCTCGCCGCCGTGCTCGGTCCCGACGTCATCGGCATGCCGTACCTCTCCTTCCTGCGCTGTGAGGGCGGCACGCTCTGCGTCCGCGCCGGGAAGACGGGCGAGTACGGCTACGAGCTGCTGGTGCCCAACGCAGAGCTCGAGGCGGTGCGCGGCGAGTTGCTCGAGCACGGCCCGCGCTGGAACCTCGCGAAGGTGAGCCTCGAGGCGCTCGATCACTGCGCGTTGGAAAATTGGTTCTTCACCATTCGCAGGGAAGGCGCCTTTGGCCTGACGCCGCTCGAGCTGGGGTTGCAGTGGCGGCTCTCCCCCGCCAAGGACTTCGTGGGCGCGGCGGCGGTGAGGGCGCGGAAGGCGAGCGGCGTGAAGACGCGCCTGACCTGCGTGCTCGTCGAGGGCGAAGTGTCCGAGGGCGCGGCGGTGCTGCTCGAGGGGAAGGAGATCGGCAAGGTGCTCTCCGCGGTCCCCTCGCACACCCTGGGCCGCTGGGTGGCGGCGGCGTCGCTCGAGCTCTCGTTGGCGATGCCTGGCATCTTGGGGCTCACCGTCGACGGCCACGCTGCGCGCACCACCTCGCCGCCGGTGATCAACAACCGCAGCCTGCACGTGAGCCCGCAGCGCCACACCTGGGCGGATCGAGAGTCCGCGCAGTTCCCTCCGCTCACGTTGGGAGCCGCCGGGTGAAGCGCTTCTCGGACGCCACCGTGCTGGTGACCGGCGCTTCGCGCGGGTTGGGGCGAGCCATCGCCGTCGCGTTCGCCAGTGAAGGTGCGTTCGTGTTCATCGGTCACCGGGTCAACACCGCGAAGGCCACCGAGACGCTGGAGCTCGTTCGCTCGGCCGGCGGCGAGGGCGCGATCGTCGCCTTCGACGTGACGGACGCGGCGAAGGTCGACGAGGCGGTGTCGTGGATGTTGCTCGCCCGGCCGGGCCTCGACGTGGTGGTGAACAACGCGGGCCTCTCGCGCGACGAGCCGTTCGCGGTGATGCAGCGCGAGACCTGGCGCGAGGTGATCGCCACCAACCTCGACGGCACCTTCAACGTCTGCCGCGCGGTGGCCCGGCCGATGATGGGCAAGAAGCGCGGCGCGATCGTCAACGTGGCGTCGATCGCGGCGCAGCGCGCGAGCGTGGGGCAGGTGAACTACGCCGCCGCGAAGGGTGGGGTGCTCTCGCTCACCCAGAGCCTCGCGGCCGAGCTCGCGCCGAAGGGCGTTCGCGTCAACGCGGTGGTGCCGGGCATGTGCGCTGCGGGCATGGTGGAGGCGCTCGATCGCCGCATCGTGGAGTCTCGGCGCGCGCTGGTTCCCCTGGGGCGGCTCGGCACCGCGGAAGAGCTCGCGCGCGCGGTGCTCTTCCTCGCCTCCGAAGACGCGGCGTACGTGGTGGGCCAGGCGCTGGTGGTCGACGGTGGTCTGACGTTGTGAAGCTCGCGTTCCTCTTCCCCGGGCAGGGCGCGCGGAACGTGCTGGCGGGGCTCTGGCTCGCGCGGTCGCTCCCCGGCGGCGCCGAGTTGCTCGAGCTGGCGACCACGGTCGACGTGGAGGCGCGGGGTGGGCGCGCGCTCGAGCGCACCGAGGTGCTGCAGCCGGTGCTGACGGCGATCTGCCTGGCGATTCACGGCGCGGTGGTGCGGGAGGGCGTGCAGCCGGCGCTGCTGCTCGGTCACTCCCTGGGGGAGCTGTCGGCGTTCGCGGCCGCGGGGGTGTTCTCTGCCGAGGACGCGGTGCGGTTGGCGGCGGTGCGGGGTGCGTTGATGGCGCGCGAGGCGGCGAAGCACCCGGGTGGCCTGCTCGCGCTGCCGTCGCTGGAGGCGGCCAACGCAGTGCTGCGTCACGGGCTGCAGTTGGCGGCGATCAACGCGCCGGACGAGGTGGTGGTGAGTGGGCCCGAGGCGGCCTTGCGTCTGGCCGGGGGTACGCGGGTCCGCGTCTCCGGCGCGTGGCACAGCGAAGCGATGGCCGGCGCCGTCGAAGAGTTCCGCACTTCTCTCAACGCACTCAACTGTCCCCCTCTCCCCGAGGGGGAGAGGGTCGGGGAGAGGGCTTTCCAGGAGATGCTCCTTCGCTCGCCCGACCCCCACACCCTCGCAGACGACCTCACGCAACCCGTCCAC
>VFKJ01000560.1 GCA_009885595.1 Myxococcales bacterium
GCTCGGGGGCGATGGCGAAGAGCGACTCGTCGACGACGGTGAGCGCGGTCTCGAGCGCGAGCCCAGCGGGCGCCCCCCTGGTCTTCACCACCGCCGTCACCGCGCTGCCAGGCTCGGCCGAGGCCTTGCCGAAGTCGACGTCGACGCCGAGCTCCACCTCGCTGCCCTTCACCCGGAAGGGCACCTGCCGCTGCTGCAGCTGCACGTCTTCGAAGCGGAAGGCGTGCAGCCAGCCGTTGGGCGAGACGTCTGCGGGCAGCTTGAACTCCACGAAGCGGGCGCGCCCCTTGAGCTCCACCATCTGCACCGCGGCGATCGCGTCGCTCTCGAGCGTGAGCAGCACGTGGCCGCCGGGACGGTTTCCCGCGACCAGCACGCGCAGGTTGTCGCCCACCTTGAGCGGCGCGCGGTCGATCAGCAGCTGGAAGCCCGGGCCGGGAACGATCGGCTTGGTGTCGCTGGTGAGCCAGAGATCGGTGGTGGCGAGCACCACGTCGGACTGCAAGGCGCCGTCGAGCACCTCCACCCGCACCTGCCCCACCGCGTCAGCGTCGAGCACGGCGCGGCCCAGGCCCTTGCTCAGCCTGGTGCGTGTCTCGGTGATCTTCGAGGGGCCGGTGGGACTGAGCCGCATCAGCCGCAGCACCACCTCGGGATCGGTGGGCCGCCCGTTGGCGTCTTCCGAGCGCAGCCGCACCGCCACGCGCTCCCCCGGCCGGTAGAGCAGGTGATCCGTCTTGAGGTCGACGAAGAAGGCCTGGGGCGAGAGCTTGATCGACCCGCCGCCCTGGATCTCGCGCCGTGAGCTGTCGGTGACGAAGACCGAGACCGAATACTCGAGCGGCTGGCCACCGGAGTCATAGCCGGGCGCCTCGACCTCGGCGGTGCCGTCGCTGCCCGTCTTGAACTGCAGCGTGTGCTGCGCGAACTGGCCGTACCAGCCGTACCCTCCCCGCCGCCCGCGGTAGCGGTAGTCCTCGTCGTACCCGTCGTCGTCGGCTTTCTGCTGCGGGTCGTCGGGCCACGGACCGAACTGGTGCTGCCAGCCCTTGACGGTGACCAGCGCCCGGCCGGCCGCGTTGGTGACCGCGCCGCCTGAGTAATAGGAGGCCTTCACCTTGAACTTCACCTTGTCGCCGGGCTTCGGGCTGCCGAGCGCCTCGACCGAGACGAGGTACTCGGGCGGCTTGTACTCCTCGACGCGGAACTGCATCGAGGTCTGGGTGAAGTACTGGTTGTTGCCCTCGACCGAGATGGTGAAGGCGCCCAGGGTGGCGTTCTTCGCGATGGGCAGCGTGAGGTTCGCGGTGCCGAACGCGTTGGTGGTGACCGACTCCCGGATGAGCTGCTTACCCGTGGGATCAGTCACCCGCACCCACGCGCTCACGCCCGAGAGCGGCGTCGAGGGCCCGCCCTCGCGGCTGCGCAGGAACAGCTTCAGCCCCACCGTCTCGCCCGGCTTGTACAGCGGGCGATCGGTCATCACGTACGCGAGGTGCTCGCGGTTGTAGTTCTGCCAGTACGAGCCGCCCGCGCTCGACCAGGCGACGTGCGGCCCCTTCCTCGTCCACACCACCATCGAGTCGTTGGTGTTCTCCGTCTTGAAGGTGGCGAGGCCGGTGGCGTTCGTCTTGCCGGTGAGCTTCTGGTTCGTGCCGCCGCTGCGGTACAGGTAGAGCGCCACGTCGGCGTCGGGCTGCGCCTCTCCGGTCTCCACGTCGAACACCGCGACCACCACCTGGGTGCGATCGGTCTTCGCCACCACCACGTGCTGGCTGACCAGCGCCCAGGTCTGGCTGGTCCGCCCGTCGGCTGCGACCTCGATCACGTAGAGCCCGGGCTCGGTGGCCTCGAGCTCGAAGCTGGTGCTGCCGGGCGCGTACCTGCTGGGCTCCTTGAAGGTGCTGCTCCACGTCTTCACGGTGGGGCCGTCGAACTGCTCGGGTGAGGCGGGCCAGCTGCCGGAGGGCAGCGAGAGCGGGTCGGCACGCTTCAGCGTCCACTTCGCGTTCTTCACGTTGCGGAAGCTCACCGAGACCTGCGGGCGGACGCCGGGGAGATCGTTGTTCGACACGCCCACCGACAGCGAGGGCGCGCGGATGTTCGCGGCGCGGTTCTCGGCGCTGCTGCGCATGTTGCTGGTGGTGGGGGAGAAGCGCTTGACGATCTCGTCGAAGAGCTCCAGCGCGTCCACGTATCTCGACTCGTTCTCGCGCCGCTCGCCCAGGGCGTAGAGGGCGTCGTCGGCGACGTCGGTCTTGCCGTTGCCCACGTCCCGCAGCTCGGCCTCCGCTTCCTTCGCCTTGGCGCTGTTGCCGTTGTTCAGGCGCGCCCGCCCCCGGCGGAAGCGGTAGGCGGCGGTGAGCTCGGCGCTCGAGTCGAGCGAGAGCCCCAACTCGGTGAGCTTCTCCAGGCGCTGGACGTTCCACGAGTTGTTGTCCATCTCGCGAATGAGGGCGCCCTCGAGCAGGGCGCGCGCCTCGGCCCCGCGGCGGCCCTCTTCACCCATCGCCTGCTTGAGCAGCGGGGAGACCGCGTCGAAGCTCTGCTCTCCGCGCTCCCACAGGCCGTGCATCGCGACGGCGCGGGGAAAGTCCTTCTCGCCCGTGGTGGCCAGCTTGCGCAGCTCGTCGTATTGGCCCTTGCCGGCGCGCACGCACGCCACCGCCTTCTTGGCCTGCGCCTCGCGCGCGAGCGGATCAGTGGGGTTGGCCTTGAGGAACCCGGTGAAGGCGTCGCACGCGCGCGAGTACGAGCTCTCCTTGAGGTACTTGTTGGCTGCCTCGAAGCTCTGCGCGAAGGCGGGAAGTGAAGCGGCCAGCGCGGCCAGCACTAGAAGACGTCGCATCGGGAATCCCCCTTCGAAGAGAGCGCGCATGACAGCACGGAAACGCGCGAACCCACCGGGAGATCTACCGGCGGGGCGGGGGCCCGACACCGCTCAGCAGGTGATTGGTTCCATCAGCGCTCGCTGGGGGTGAAGCGCCAGAGGTCGTCCAGGGGGTGGCCGGCGGCGTCGAGCCCTCCGCTCACCAGCACGCTGCCATCGTCGAGCACGGTGCAGGCGTGGCCCTCTCTCGCGACTCCGGGGAAGCTCACGGGCTCGGCGACCCCGGTCGAGTCGATCACCTCGGCGGCGGCGCTGGGACCGCTCGAGCCCACGCCTCCCACCACCAATGCGCGAAAGCCCGGGAGCGGTACCGCACACGCCTTCGCGCGCGCCGTGATCGAAGGCCCCGGGGTGATGGTGTCGCCGGGCAGCTCAAACCACTCCGTGGAGGCGAGCGGAACACCATCCGATCCGAAGCCTCCGATGACGAGGACCCGCGGGCCCAGGCCGATCGCCGTGGCCGCGCGCCGCGCGGTGTGCAGTTGGACGAGCGGGTGAATGAACGGCGCGTCGACGCTGACCCGACGCACGTCGGTGGAGGCGCCCGCACCTTCGGCACCCCCCGCGAAGATCGCGGCCATGCCGAACAAGGTGAACGCTGCCTCCATCCGCGAGGCGGGCAGGGTGGCGACGGTGGTCATCTGAATCGTCGAAAAGTCGAGCCGCTCGATCCGCGGGTCTGGCACGAGCTGACCACCCTCGAGCGAGGTGCCGCCCAGCAGGAACATCGCCGAGCCGACTTTGAACGCACCGTGTCGTGAGCGTGCGCCCGCTCGCAGGGCGCCCGAAGCGAACTCCATCTCGGGCTCCACGACCACCGATGAGGCGAGCGGAACAAGGTTCTCCCCACCCGAGATGAACACCTGGCCTGAGTCGGTGAGCACCGCGGCGTGATGCGCGCGCGGCAGAGGGAAGTGGTTGCCCTGAGCGGTGATCTCGAGCGGGCCCGCGTCGCTGATCATTCCGGCGCCGAGCACCTCCATCGAACTCATGGGCTCGCCGCTGCGACTCAGCCCTCCGACGAACAACACCCGGCCATCACGCAGTTGTGTCGCGGTATGAAACGCCCGTGCCTGGCCCAGCGAGGTGCATACCCGCACGAACCGATCGACCGGGGAGAGCTCGACGCTCACGCCAGCCGCCGCCGGCCCGACCTCGAAGTGCAGCGAGCTTCCTCGCGCGATCACCCGCCCTGCGCCGTCGACCGCGGTCACTTGCAGCTGGGCGTTCGTCGCGTCGGGCAGACCGATGCGCTGCGGAATGGCGGTGACCGGAACCGTGCGGGTGAAGAGCACCCGGGTCTCCTGGTTCACCGTGAGGACCAGCTGCGTCGCGCCGTCGATCACGCTGACGCCCGAGCAGTCCGTGGTGAGCACCGTCAACGCCATGGGCCTGCCGTGCTCCACCACGTCGA
>VFKJ01000944.1 GCA_009885595.1 Myxococcales bacterium
GGAAGTCCGTCTGCCCCACGTCGAGCCCGAAAAGCGGGGCGAAGCGGCCGGCCGGGAGCTGCACCGGTTCTCTGGTCGCTTCGCCTTGGCCCAGCGCTCCGCTGCGCTCCGATGCTGGCTGGCCTGACGTTCCGTCAGGCCGGCTCCGCTCCGGATCAGCCGCCTGAACCACGCCTGCCAGCAGCAGCGGGAGCATCAGCTGGGCTGGCGAGGCGCGGCCCATGAGATCACTCCTTGCCCGTGGCCGCCGCCGGCACTGCGGGGAGCGAGGCCTTGAGCGTCTTCACCTCTTCGGCGGTGAAGGGCTTGGCCGAGTTGCCCCAGGCGTTGCTCACGTAGGTGAGCACCGAGGCGAGCTGGGCGTCGTCGAGGCCGGCCACCGGCGTCATCACGCCGTTGTACTCGAGGCCGTTGACGGTGATCTTCCCGGTGCGCCCGCGCAGGGGGAACGAGACCAGCTCCGCCCGGTTGTTGGTGGCGATGTTCTTCAGGTAGTCGCTCTTGGCCAGCGGGGGGAACGCGCCGGGCACGCCCTGGCCTTCGGCCTGGTGGCACATCGCGCAGTTCGCGATGAAGAGCTGGCGGCCATCGGTGACGCCCGCCGACGGAGAAGTCACCGCGGGCCTGGCCTGCAGCGACGTCGCGACCGACTCGTCGCCCAGGTACACCGCGTCGACCTCCTTGCCCGAGTAGACCTGCTTGTTGCTGGGGCCCTCGACCTTCATCATGCCCAGCGACCCCTTGTTGAAGGTGCGGAAGATGGAGTGGTCCACCAGGATGTACGTGCCGTCGGTGTCGAGCTTGTACTCGACGATCGCGCTGCCTCCCGCGGGGATGAGGGTGGTCTGCACGTTCTGCTGCGCGTTGGTGCCGCCCTCCGTGTAGACCTTGTCGAAGATCTCTCCGATGACGTGGAAGCTCGACACCAGGTTCGGCCCGCCGTTGCCGATGAAGAGCCGCACCGTCTCGCCCACCTTCGCCTTGAGCGCGCGGTCACCCACCAGCGACATCGCGCTGCCGTTGAACACCACGTACGAGGGACGCTCGTCGATGGCGCGCTTCATCGAGAAGGGCTGCAGCCCCTTCGTGCCGAAGTCCGCGTCCGTATAGAAGTCGCCCTGCATCACGTAGTACTCGTGGTCGACCTTCGGCAGCGCCTTCTTAGGCTGCACGTAGATGAGGCCGTACATGCCGTTGGCGATGTGCATGCCGACCGGCGCGGTGGCGCAGTGGTACACGTAGAGGCCGGCGTTGAGCGCCTGGAAGGTGAAGCGGCTCTTGTGGCCGGGCGCCGTGAAGGTGCTCGCCGCGCCGCCGCCGGGCCCGGTGACCGCGTGCAGGTCGATGTTGTGGGGCAGCTTGTTGTTCGGGTGGTTCTCCAGCCAGAACTCGACCGTGTCCCCTTCGCGAATCCGGATGAAGCGGCCCGGCACCGTGCCGCCGAACGTCCAGAAGGTGTAGTCGACGCCGTCGGCCAGCTGCATCACCTTCTCGACCACCTCCAACTCGATCTTCACCTTCGCAGGCGTGGTGCGGGTGATGGGCGGCGGCACCATCGGCGGCTCGGTGAGCACGGCCTTCTCTTCGGGCAGCGCGGAACCCAGTCCCAACAGTGCGGCGGTCAACAGTGCGACGTGCATGTGCGTTTCCCCCAACGATGAAAGAGCCCCTCTGGGGGCGGTGGGCGAGCCCGCGTGCAAGCGCTGCGCCTCTGCTCATCGAGAGCGAGGCGAGTCAGCGCGTCGCTGATGAAGTTTCAGAAAGGAACAGATTGGAACGTTCGTTCGGTCGACCTCGGGCCGTGTCGCGCCCCGGAGGGGAGTGGCCGCGTTGCTGCAAAGGGTCGAAGGCTGGAGGCTCGGAGAATGTTCAGAACGTTGCTGGCGATCGGGATGCTGGGTGCGGGGCTGGTCCGCGCGGAAGAGGTGGACGGCGGCAGCGTCGCGCCCGTCGACGCGGGCACGCCTCCGACGCTGGGGTTCGACGTGGTGCAGAGCCCCTGGGGCCCGGGTCGCAAGAGCTCGGGCGAGGCCTTCAAGAGCGCCGCCACCTCAGTGACGGAAGGGCCGCTGCGCTGGCGATGGAACGACTATTCGCTGGCACTCGGAGGCCAGTACTTCGCCCGGGCGGAGGTGCGTGACGGGCGGGACTTCAACGCCGCGGTGGCGGACCAGGCGCTGGGGGTCGATCACCGGGCCCGCTTCACCCTGCGCGCGTCAGCGAAGGAGCGGGTGGGCGTGCTGCTCGAGTTCCAGGACGTGCGCGGCTGGGGCACCGAGACGAACACCACCACCGTGATGCCCTTCAGCGGGCTGCACCAGGGCTACGTCGACTTGAAGCCGGCCTCGTTCCTCGACGTGCGCGTCGGCCGGCAGGAGCTCAGCTACGGAGAGGACCGGCTGATCGGCAACCTCGACTGGGCGATGTCGGCGCGTTCCTTCGACGGGGTGTTCGCGCGGGTGACGGCGTCGCCTTCGGTCACGCTCGACGCCTTCGGCATGTTGCTGGCGCCGCCCGCGTTCCTGACGGACACGACCACCGGGGCGCGCTTCCACAACTCCGGCAGCTACTTCACCGGGCTCTATGCGCGGGCGCGCCTCGGCAAGCTCGGCTTCGACGTCTTCGGGTTGGGGCTGCTTGAAGATCCGTCCACGGCGGCGCTCGGCGCGCGGCACGACAACAACCGGCTCACCCTGGGCGCGCGCGGCTTCGGCGCGATCGGCGGGCTCGCGGTGGTGGCCGAGGGCGCTTTCCAGACAGGGAAGTCGTGCACCCCTGCCTGCGTGCAGGGGCAGACGGACGACTCGGTGCTGGCGGGGGCCCTCGCGCTGAAGGCGACGTACACCCTGCCGGTGTGGGGCGCTCCGTACGTGATGGGCGAGTTCAGCGCCGCCTCGGGAGACAGTGAGCCCACCGACGGCGTCGATCACACCTTCCACCAGCTCTTCCCCACCGGCCACGCGCACCTGGGCTTCATCGACTACGTCGGCTGGCAGAACGTGGTGGCGGGGCGCGGCACCCTCGGAATCCGCCCGTGGGGCGCGCACGTGTGGCTCGACGTGCACCACTTCGCCGCCTGGGCCCCGAAGGGTGCCTGGTACGCGGCGAACGGGACCGTCTTCCTGGCAGGCGACGCCACCCGCACCAACGGGAACATGGGCACGGAGCTCGATCTCTCGGTGACGGTGCCGGTGTTCGCGAACGTCTCGCTGGCGGGCTCCTTCTCGGTCTTCGTGCCCGGGCCCGTGGCTGCCTCGCGCGGCACCAACCCCTCGACCTGGGGCTTCCTCTCGGTGCGCAGCCAGTTCTGAAGAGATGAACCGCGCGCTCGCCACGGCCCTGGGCCTGCTGTTGCTCGGCGTCGCGCTCGGCGCGGTGCTGCGCGTGGGCCAGGTCACCCTGCTCGACGGGGTGCCGGTGGGCAACGCCACCCACGCGCATTCCCACACGCTCTACTTCGGCTGGGCGGGCCTGGCGCTCTTCACCCTCTTCTTCGAGCGGGTCGGCGCGACGGGGCGCTTCGCGCGGGCGGTGCTGGGCGCGCTCGCCGTGCAGGGCCTGCTCTCCTTCTTCGTGTTCTACCGGTTCGGCTACGATCGGCCCGGGGTGGTGCTGGCAGCGGCGACGACCTTCCCCTTCCTGGCGGCCCTCGGCGTCTTCTTCCACGCGGCGCGGGGACAGCGCGACGCCGACGTGCAGTTCCTCCGCGCGGCGTCGGTCTACGTCGGGCTCGCCTACGTGAGCGCGATCTCGCGCGTGGTGCTCGAGGTGATGCACCTCGACGACCCGGTGCTCTCCGCGCTGGCGGTGCACCTCTTCCTCGGCACGTTCGGGGCGTTCTTCGTGCTCGGCGTGATGGGCCTGATGGTGCGCGCGCTGGGTGAGCGGAGCATTCCCAGCCCGACCCTGGCCCTGGTGTTGGGCCTGGGCGCGCCGCTGCTCGCCTTGCCTGCGGTGCTCCCGGTGCCTGGCGTGGCGCAGACGGCGTGGGGCGGCCTCGCGCGCCTCGCCGCGCTGTTGCTGCTGGCGCCCGCCGCGGCCTGGGTGGTCTGGGTCTTCCGCCACAGCAATGGCAGGCCCGAGCGGTGGCTCTGGCGCAGCGCCGCGCTCGCGTTCTGCGTGAGTTCCCTGCTGCTCGCGTTGGTGGCGAGCGGTGCGCTGGGTCAGCTGGTGCTTCACCGGCACGCGGTGGTGCTGGTGGTGCACCTGCAGACGCTGGGGGTGGTGACGGCGCCGCTGCTGCTGCTGCTCGAGCTCAGAGTGCCCCGGCCCTCGTGGCGAGCGTTGTGGTTGCACCAGGCCGCCATCGGGGTGCTGCTGGGTGGGCTGGGGGTGGCCACCTTCGCGCCGGGCCCCTTCGGCTTGTGGCTGGCGGCCGTCGGAGGCTTCGGCGTGGTGAGCGCGCAAGCCTGGAGCGCAGTGCGATTCTGGACCCAGCGTGGCGCGCCGCGCCCGTGTGCGAGCGAGGCCTGATGAAGAAGACCGTGCCGATGAACCTGGTGACGTTGGGACTGCGCGAGGCGGGCGAGGGTGCTCCCGAGTCGCTGGTGGAGATGCTGCTCGCCTGTCACACGCGGATTCGCCGCTTCGCGCGGCTCGCCCTGACGGTGGGAGCGCGGCCGGAGCTCCCCCCCGCCGAGGTGAAGGGGGCGGTGGCCCAGTGCCTGCGCTACTTCACCGAGGCGCTGCCGCTGCACGTGCGCGACGAAGAAGACAGCCTGTGGCCGCGCCTGGCCGGCCGCTCGCCCGCGCTCGACGCCACCCTGGCGCAGATGCGCGCGCAGCACTTCGCGCACGTGAGCCGGCTCAATGCGCTGCAGGCCGCGCTCGAGGCCGTGCTGGCGCGGCCCGGCGAGCCCGCGGCCCACCGGCAGCTCGCGGCCACCGCCTCGACGCTGGAGACCGACTTCGAGGAGCACCTGGCGCTCGAGGAGACCGAGCTCTTCCCCTCCCTCGAAGACGCGCTGCCCGCGGAGGAGCGGGAGGCGATCATCGCGGAGCTGCGGGCGCGTCGAACCAAGCCGTCCTGAAGGTCATCGGTGGCATCAGTCAGGCTCCTCCCAGCCTGATGACAGCGTGAGCCCCGGGTGGGTTGATCGAGGTGTCGAGGGGGCGAGATGTCGAAAGCGAATGAGCCTGAGTTCACCGTGCGTCTGCTCGAGCGGCGCCGCTCGAGGTTCACGAGCGACGACACCCCCACCGAAGCGCACACGGTGCACTGTCCGCTCTCGGTCGCGGCCCGCGACGTTCGTTTCTGCGAGCGCTGCGAGCGCTTCGAGCGTGAGCTGGAGGACGATGGCGAGGCCTGGATCGAGTGCCGGGTGCCGCTCGAGGTCGCCTTTCCGCGGGGGCTGTGCGGCGAGCTGATGAGCCCCGAGGTCACCTGTCTGGACTGCGAGCTCGACGCAGAGCGGGCGTCCGCGTTCCTCCAGATGGCCGGGGTCACCTCGGCACCGGTGCTCGATGACAACGCGGTGCTGGTCGGCGTGGTGTCGACCAGCGAGCTGGCGCGCCTTCGAATCGAGACGCGCGGCTCCGACCACCGACCGCTCGAGGTGGAAGACGCGATGACCACGCAGGTGGTGACCCTCACGCAGCGCTCGACGCTGGGCGACGCGGCGCGCCTGATGGCTGACCGGGGCATCGACCGCGTGCCGATCGTCACGGACGATGGACACCTGGTGGGCGTCATCTGCGCGATGGACCTCGTGCGGTGGATGGCGAGCCGCATTCCCTGAACTGGTGAGGCGAACTTGCGCAGCAAGCGCTCCTGTTTTCGCGCCCCTGCGGGGGGCACGCGAACTGCTCTCACTGAAGGGCATGGTGATCGTGCTGGCCACTCTGCTGAGTGCGGCTCCGCTCGCGGCGGCGAGCTTTCCCCCCGAGGTGGTACCCGCTCGGACGCAGCGGGTGCCTGCGGCCGCGTTCCGGGTGCGCCTCGACGTGGGCGGCCTGCTCGGCGCGTCGTGGTTCGTGCCCCAGGGGCGGGCGCGCATCGAGGCGGCGCTGGCCAACGCAGGCGGCTCCCTGCGGGGAGAGAGCACCTTCGACAGCCAGGGCTTCTTCCTGGCGACCCCGGGCGTGGGGCCGCTGCTGCTCGCGACGCGCGAGGGGCCGCTGGGCTCGGAAGAGCGGGCCTTGTTGATCGCGAGCGGCGCCCTTCAATTCCTCGGAATGACCCTGGGCGCGAGCGCGCTGGCGAGCGGTGAGAGCGCGCTGCCGAAAGGTCCAGTGCTCAGCTTCTCGCCGATAGCAGGGGGCCGGCTGGGGTTCGCGATGAGGCTCAGCGGCTTCTGAAGTAGGCTTCGCCGCCTCATGTGTGACTCCTCCTGCAGCAACTGCGACGGCTCGTGCAGCAAGCGCCCGGGCGTGAAGGAAGAGAAGGAGTCGTGCCGCTCCTGTCCCAATCGTCAGCGCTGCCACGGCCGCAGCCCCGACATCACCCAGGAGACGGTGATGCGGCTGGTGAAGGACGTGGTGCTCGAGGTGCTCAAGGAGCGCGGGCTGTAGACGCGTCCACGGCGCCGCCCACCGTTCGTACGGGGCATTTCGGCGGAGGCGCGCGGTGTGCAGGCTCTCTGGGGCAGAGGAGAGCGTCATGAACCTTTCGATCTCGATGGGCCTGGTGATCACCTGCGTCGTGCTCGCGGGCTGCGCGGGGGAGCGCCGCGCGCGCGCCGAAGATGGACGAGATGATGCCTGCCCGATGGAGGTGCGCGGCGCCACGGTTCGGCCCGCCGAGGTGGAAGGCGGCGTCGCGCTCGACTTCACCACCGCCCGGGGCAACGTCGAAGATCTGCGGGCCCGGGTGGAGCAGCTCGCGGTGATGCACAACGACCACCACGCGCCTGGAACGCCGATGCACCGCGCGCAGGGTGGGCCGATGCTGCTGCCGGTCTCGCTGGCGTCCACCGAGTCGCTCGATCACGGCGCCCGGCTGATCCTTCGACCGCACGATGCTTCGCAGCTTCAGGCGCTGCGCCAGCACACGCACTGGCGCGCCGAGCGGATGGCGGCCGGCGTGTGCCCGCGGGTCTCCCCGGGGCGCGGTTAAGGCCGCACGCGCCGGGCGTGGGCCTGAGGAACCGAAGCGATCGGTCTCGCACCACGCTATTGGGGAGTCCTCATGGCCGACCGCCCCGAGCGCAAGCTCACGACCCGAGAGCTGCTGCAGCAACTGCCCCGGGCCCTGGGGCTGGTGTGGGAAGCCTCGCGCACCAACGCCCTGCTGCTGGGCGGGCTGACGCTGGTGCAGGCGGCGCTGCCCGCGGCGATGGCCTGGGTGGGCAAGCTCATCATCGACGCGGTGGTGAGGGCTTCCACGCACCCCTCTGAGGCGGCGCAGGCGCTGGTGTGGCGCTACGTCTCGTTCGAGCTGGGGCTGGCGCTGGTGGCGCTGGTGGTGAGCCGGCTCTCGGGCCTCTCGGGTGAGCTGCTGCGCGTGAGCCTGGGCAACCTGCTCAACGAGCGCATCCTGGAGAAGTCGCTGACGCTGGAGCTGCGTCACTACGAAGACTCCGAGACGTACGACATCATGCAGAACGCGCGGCGGGAGGCGTCGTCGCGGCCGCTCTCGCTGGCGATGGACGCCATCACCGTGGTGCGCCACCTCTTGACGCTGTCCTCGTTCGCGGTGCTGCTGTGGGGGGTGGCGTGGTGGAGCGGCCTGGTGTTGCTCGCCGCCGCGGTGCCCGCGTTCCTCGCGGAGACGAAGATGTCGAGCGAGCGCTTCCGCCTCTATTCCTGGCGCGCGCCCGAGGGCCGCAAGCTCAACTACCTGGAATGGATCCTCACCCGCGACTCCACGGTGAAGGAGGTGAAGCTCTTCGGGCTGGGCCCGCTCATCCTCGGGCGCTACCGCGCGCTGTTCGCGAAGTTCCTGGCGGAGGATCGCAAGCTCGCCGTCAAGCGCCTGCTCTACGGCACCCTGCTGGGCGCGGTCTCGCTGGGCGCCTTCTACGTCTGCTACCTCTGGGTCGCGGGGCGCGCGTCGGCGGGCGCCATCACCGTGGGCGATCTGGTGCTCTACTTAGCCGTGTTCCGCCAGGGGCAGGCCGCCTTCGAGGCCGTGCTCACCGCGGTCGCCGGCAGCTACGAAGACGCGCTCTTCCTCTCGAACCTGCAGCGCTTCTTCGAGCTGCCCACCACCGCCGAGGCCGCGCGCACGGTGCCGGCGAAGACGCTGGGGCCGGGGCCGCACCTGCTCGAGTTCGTCAACGTCAGCTTCAAGTACCAGCACCGCGAAGACTGGGCGCTGCGCGACGTGACGCTGCGGCTGGAGCCCGGAGAGAAGCTCGCCCTGGTGGGCGAGAACGGCGCGGGCAAGTCGACGCTGATCAAGCTGCTGCTGCGGCTCTACGAGCCGACGGAAGGCTGCATTCGCTATGGCGGGGTCGACCTGCGCGATCTCGACGCCAGCGATCTGCGGGGGCGCGTGGGCGCGGTGTTCCAGGACTTCGTGCGCTACCAGTTCAGCGCCGCCGAGAACATCGGCCTGGGGCAGCCCTCGAAGGTGAACGACCGGCCGGCGATCGAGGTGGCGGCCGACGCCGGCGGCGCGAGGGCGGTGATCGAAGCGCTCCCCAAGCAGTTCGACACCATGCTCGGCGGCTGGTTCGAGAAGGGCCACGAGCTCTCCGGCGGCCAGTGGCAGAAGCTCGCCATCTCCCGCGCCTTCATGCGCGAGGCGGAGATCCTCATCCTCGACGAGCCCACCGCGGCGATCGACGCGGAGGCCGAGGTCGCCTTGTTCGAGCGGTTCCGCGCGCTCGCGAAGGATCGCACCGCCATCATCATCAGCCACCGCTTCAGCACCGTGCGCATGGCCGATCGCATCGCGGTGCTCGAGGGCGGCAGGCTCACCGAGCTGGGCAGTCACCCCCAGCTGCTGGAGCTCGGGGGCCGCTACGCCAAGCTGTTCGCCCTGCAGGCGCAGGGCTACCGCTGATTCTACTGAACGTTCGCCACGATGCTGTTGATGGCCGTGAACCGGCACGGCGTGCCGGCGTTGAAGTCGATCGTGCCCACCACCCACATGTTCTTGTTGGTGCTGATCGAGCGCGTCTGCGTCGTCATCAGCTGACCGCCGCAATACACCTTGAGCGTCGAGTTCACCGCGCTGGGTGAGGCCGACCAGCTGTACATGTGCACGCCCACTGTGTACGCGAACGTCCGCGCGGGCGTGTTGACGCGAATGTTCTCCGGGCCCTGGCCGGTGATGTCGTCGCGATCGAGGCTGGGGTCGGCCTGGGTGCCGCCGCCCCACGACGGCGTGCGGGTGCGGAAGTGGCAGTCCCAGGTGGTGTTCCCCCAGGCGGTCGAGCTGCTGGACGCGCCGGCGTTCGGGTGCAGCAGGTGGAGATCCATGTCGTTGGGGCGATCCCAGGTGAGCTCGATCCAGAGGTCGCCGTTCGGGTTGACGGTGATGGGCGTGGTGCACTGCGCGGTACCGCCCAGGCCGTCAGAGACGTTGAAGTTCACGATGTGCGTGCCCACCACGTCGGCGAAGTAGGTGGTGCTGGTGCAGCTGGTGGGCGCCGAGAAGGTGCCGCTCGAGGTGGCGGGGCGCGAGCCGACCGTCCAGCTGCAGGTGGTCGCGCCCGGCGCCATCACCGACGAGGTGAGGGTGACGGTGCTGTTCGCGTTGACGGTGATCGGCCCCGGGCACATCGCGGTGACGCCGCAGCCGGCCATGGTGCGGGTGCGCCCCACGCCGTTGAGCGCCACCTGGTAGGGCACCGCCTGCGCGCCCTGCTGCAGGGTGACGGTGACCTGGCCCGTCTGTGCGCCGGTCAGGTACGGGCGGAAACGCAGCAGCATCGTGCGCGAAGCGCCGGGCGCGAGCGGGCCCGCGACGGGCGCCGAGGTGATGGCGAACTGCGGGCACCCCGCGGCGGTGGTGCAGGTGCCCGAGCCGACCGGGGCCAGCGCGGGGTCGGTGAGGATGGCGCTGTTGAGCGTGACCGTCTGCGCGCAGGTGTTGCTGATCACCAGCGCGCGCTCGGGTGAGCCGCACTCCAGCTCGGTGTCGAGGAAGTTCACCGGGCTGGGCGAAAGGGTGATGCACGCCGGCGCGATGGTGGCGGACAACAGCACCGCGCCCTGCGAGGCGCCCGGGGTGGAGACGTTGAAGAGCACCTCACCGCTCACGTTGGTCGGCAGCGGCGGCGTCACCAGCGGCTGCGCCCGCACCGTCACGGTGGCGCTCTGCCCGGGGTCGAGCATCACGTCGGGCGTCGGCATGGGAATGGTGAAGGTGTCGGCCGAGGTCGGCGAGAGCCCCAGGCCGTTGAAGTAGCAGACCTCGGTGGGCGCGGTGCCGAGGTTCATGAGGGTGAAGGAGAGATCGCGCACCTGCGGCACGTCCATGATGCCGAAGGCGAGGTTGGTGGGCGCCACGCTGTAGTTGCACGGCGGCACCGGCACCGCCTCGGCGGTGATGCGCACGGTCACCGCGGGCGTGGTGGTGTCATTCGAGTAGATCGTCAGCTCCCATTCCTTCTGGCCGGAGGTCAGCGGGATCACCCGCACCGGGAGGCTGAGCGCCGCGCCCCCGGCCTCGAGGCCCACGGTGGGATCGTACTGGCCGGTGGTGAGGGTGCCCGCGCAGCTGTCGGTGACGGTGTCCCAGGCGCCGATGCACAGCTCATCTGCGGTGCCGGTGATGGGCGTCACGCTCCAGTACAGCGGGCCCTGGCCCAGCATGCCCAGGTGCAGGTTCGCGCGCGCATCAGCGGGCATCGGCCGGTTGCCGACGTTCGCCACCCGCAGGGTGCGCTGGACGAAGGTGCCGGGGGTGGCGCCGGGCGTGAAGCCCAGGCGGCCGATGGGGAAGATGGGCGAGGGCCGCACCTCGATGCGCGGGCCGCCGCCGAAGCCGCGCAGGTTGATCGACAGGCCCGGCTGCGCGGGGAGCGAGGTGGCGCACATCAGCTGGCCCGACTTGAGACCCAGCACGGTGGGGCGGAACTCGAGCGCGGTGACGCCGGTGCCGGGCACCCACGCCTGGTTGGCGTCGCGGCTGGCCGCGGGAAGCGTCAGGCGGGTGAGGTCGCCCTGGGCGGCCGCGGTGATGGCGAACACCGGGTCGGACGTGCGCAGCTGCGTGAGGGAGACCTCGAGGCTGCAGGCGTTGCTGAAGGTGACGGTGCCGGGGCCCACGGCGCCCGGCGCGATGTTGCCGAACGCGAGCGCGTTGCCTGACGGATCTTCCGGCGGGTCGGCGCGCCAGGTGAGGCACGAGACCACGCCGCGGCCGCGCACCTGCACGGTGCGCTGCGGGCACGACTCGCCGCGGCGAATGACGAACTCACCCATGTAGTCGCGCGGCTCGGTGGGCTTGAAGTTGACCTTGGCGTCGGGCGAGGTGCCCGACAGCACCGTCAGCTTGCCGTTGGCGTCGAAGCCGGCGACCTCGAACACGCCCACCGGCGCGCCGGTGACGCCGCCCGCGGTGACCAGCACGGCCGCGGCGCTGTCGTTGCGCAGCGTGAACTCCTGGTTGAGCGAGCTGCCGATCGGCACCGACCCGAAGTCGATCACCGAAGGCACGTCGCACTCACCGGCGATGGCGCGGCCGTTGATGGTGAGGCGCGAGGCCAGCGCACCCGAGGGGCGCAGCTCGACCTCCGAGGCGTAGTCCACCACGCGCTCAGGCTCGGTGATGGGCGGCGCGAAGATGACGGTGACGGGCTGCTTCTCGGTGGGGTTGACCACCACGTCTTGAATCCAGCGCACCTCGAAGGCGGCGTTGGGCTCGGTGAAGAGGCCCAGGGTCAAAGGAGAGCCGCTGAGCTTGGCGAACTCCGACATGGTGAAGGGGGCGCGGCCGACGTTCTGAACGAAGAGCACCTGCTCGCGGCGGGCGCCCATGGTGGTGGGCGGGAACTCGACTGCGGCCGAGGAGTCGAACGCCGGGCCCGAAGCGGTCTGCCATTCCCAGCGGACCTCACCGGAGATGGTGTTGGTGCCACTGCGACGGCACTCGCAACCGACGGCGACGACCGCGAACCAGACGAGACCGACATGTGGGAGGCGCACCCGGGGCGACTTACCATTTCCTCCCCGCCGATCACCACCGCGGGGCCCTCCGTGACGTCGAGAATGGAAACTTCCAGAGCGCCGAAGCACCTTGGCTCGAGAGAGCGTAAGGTGGCCCGCATGTTGAATGACTCCAACGAATCCAAGCCAGAGAAGGTCCGCTACGGCCGATCTCAGAAGTTCCGCCTGTCTGAGAAGGGCAATGAGGCCGTGCAGGCCTACGAGGTGATGATCGCCGCGGCCCGCAGCGGTCACGGCCGCGCGGAGTTCGACGCGGCGCGCAAGGCCTGGAGCGCGCCGCGCGGGCTCGCCCCGGAAGACGCGCAGTACCTGGTCGAGTTCGGCAAGGCCGGCCGCACCCTCAAGGAGACCGCCGACGCGCTGCGCGACTGCGGCACCTCGCAGAAGGACGTGAAGGACGCCACCGAGCGGTTGATCGGCTTTGGAATGCTCGAGGCCGTGCCGACCGACCTGCGCTGATTTTCTTTCAGCGCGGCGGCAGGTGGCTGGGGCACTCGGCCGCCAGCGAGCTCAACAGCGCCAGGCGCTGGGGCGTGAAGTGGTTGGGCTGGTTCGATTCAGCGTCGATGATGCCGACCACCTTCCCCGCGGCGTCCAGCACGGGGAGGCACGCCTCTGACCGCACCTTCGGATCGCACTCGTAATAGGCGCCTCCCGATGCGACGTGGGCGCGAACGTCTTGCAGCACGCGCGCCTGGCCCGAAAGCGCGACCGCCGCGTTGTTCGAGGTCTTCGCGAAGGCCTCGGTGAGCGGGAACTCGGCGCGGCTGTCGACGCCCCGGTAGGCGAGCTTCACCAGCGCGGGCCCGCCTTCGAGCTCCCGGCGCTGGTAGAGCCCCAGCCACTCGCAGCCCAGTTGCTGCTGCACCGACTCCACCAGCGCGTCGAGGGTGAGCAGCGCGAACGAGTTCTGCACCGAGCGCCCGCCGAGCACCCTGGAGAGATCGTAGGGCTTGGGTTCGAGCTCGCCGAAAAGCGAGCAGCTCCCATCGGCAGAGAGCTTCGGCACCTTGTAGGTGTAGAGCGCGTTGAGGGCCGAGGGCGTCGCCGGGAGGCTCGCCTTCTTCGCCTCGTCGAGGATCGCCCACAGCACCTGCTGGGCTTCACGTACGGCGCTCACGTCGACCGAGAGACCAACCTTCGTCAGGTACGAGCGGGCGTCCATGGCGGGCGAGCCTACTCGGCTCACGGCGGTGATTGGGCCGATTGAAACATCACGGCTCACCGCGCGATGAAGTCGACGACCACCTTCGCCAGCGCCTCGCCCACGTCTTCCTGCAGGAAGTGACCGCCGCCGGTGAGCGTGGTGTGCGGTTGACCTTCGGCCCCCGGAATGGCCGCCTGCAGGAACGCCTCGGCGCCGCGGGTGATGGGATCCTGATCGGAGAAGGCGGTGAGGAACGGCTTCTTGAACGCGGAGAGCTTCTCCCAGGCGGCGCGGTTCGCCGGGGTCGCGGGATCTTCGGGGGTCGCTGGCACCAGCAGGGGGAACACGCGCGCGCCCGCCTTGTAGGTGTCGTCGGGGAAGGGCGCGTCGTAGGCGGCCTTCACCTCGGGGGTGAGCGGCGTCACGCAGCCCTTCGAGACGATGCTGCCGACGTCGAAGTCCGCAATCGTCTGCGACGCCTCGCGCCAGCGGAAGAACGCCCTGGGCATGGGGAGGTCGCCGGTCGGCAGGAAGGTGTTCGCGGCCACCACGCGCGCGAAGCGGTCTTCGTGCTCAGCCACCAGGCGCAGCCCCAGCAGCCCGCCCCAGTCCTGGCAGACCAGGGTGATCTCGCGCAGGTCGAGCCGCTCGATGAAGGCGGAGAGCCAGTCCAGGTGACGCTGGTAGGTGTAGTCCTCGCGCGCTGCGGGCTTGTCCGAGCGACCGAAGCCGATCAGATCGGGCGCGATCACCCGGTGGCCGGCCCGCGCGAGGATGGGGATGAGCTTGCGGTAGAGGAAGCTCCAGCTCGGCTCGCCGTGCAGGCAGAGCACGGGCGCGGCGGTGGGCGGGCCGTCTTCCACCCACGCCAACTCGAGCCCCGGCTCCACTTCGATCCGCCGCGGGGTGAAGGGGAAGTCGGGCAGGGCGTCGAAGCGCGACTCGGGCGTGCGGAGGATTCGCATCGCCTCGTCTTACCGCAGTCTGCCTGCATCGCCTGGGTGGCGGTGGCGGCGGCGGGGCCGAGCTGCGGCTCCTGCTGCTCGGGCGCCCTCAGCGCCATTGGCTGAGACTGTTCCGGCGGAGCTTCGGCTCGTGGTGTCACGAAGCTCCACGTGAAGCTGTCGACCGCGACGGCGAGCCGGGATCTCGCTGGCAGGGCGGCTCGGGGAATCCTCGACCTGCGCGGAGAAAAGCGCTTCACCCTGTATCGCTTCTGAAGGGAGAACCGTTGCCTTGCGGAGCTCGTCGCTTGATGACCACCACCTCGAGGTCGCCCTGGCGCCGATCGATGTGCACCCCGACGTCGTGCCCGTAGTTGTCAATCACCACGTCCACCGACGCCTCGCGGACCCTCAGATCGCGCAGCACGACGCGGTCGAGCTTCGCGGGCAGCATCGGCCGATCGAGCACCAGCCGTGAGCGGGTGGCGTCCGCGTCGAGCCCCAGGCCTGCAGGGTGAGGAAGACGGCGCCCGCGGCCCAGGCCTGCGGCGCAGATCGAACCGTGTCCACCACCCGGCGGGCGTGCTCAGGCGACGCGATGCCTGAAAAGAGGCAGTGCCCCGCGTTCGAGGAGCGCACCCGGCCGAAGCGCGCACTCGAACTCTCGATGGAGCTACAAACGTCGCACCAGCCGGCTCTCTGGTCAGGCCTTGGTGCCGGGCGGCATCAGCGCGGCGAAGAAGTCGTTGCCCTTGTCGTCGACGACGATGAA
>VFKJ01001030.1 GCA_009885595.1 Myxococcales bacterium
ACCGTGACCGCGGCGGGCGTGATCGCGGCGGCCGTGAAGGACGTGGCGGCGGTGGTGGCGGTGGTGGCGGCGGTCAGCAGAACCAACAGCAGAACCGCCCGCGCCCGTCGTCTCCTGAAGGCGGCGGGGCTCCTCCTTCCACCGGTCCCAGCCAGGAGTGAGCTGACATGAGCGGAACGGTCGACCGACGCATCGATGTCCGGCGGACGATCAATCACGAGTTCTCGTCGGTGGAGCAGTTCATCAACGAGTACGTGATCAACTTGAGCCGCAGCGGCGTCTTCATCAAGTCGGACGATCCGCTGCCCATCGGCACCCAGGTGAACCTCCGCTTCACCGTGATCTTCAAGGACCTCGAGACCATCGAAGGGGTGGGCGAGGTCGTTCGCCGCGTCGAGCCCGGCACGCCTGGGCAGACCCCCGGCATGGGCGTGGTCTTCGTCGAGCTCACCCAGGTCTCCCGCGAGCTGGTCGAGCGCATCCTGGTTCGTCGCTGACCGACGAGATGCAAGAGCCGGTTCCCAGCCCGCCCCCTCCACCTCCGCCGATTCAGCGGATCTCCCGGTGGGGCAAGCGGACCGTCGCCCTCTGGCGCCTGCTGGTGTCGGTGGTGCTCAGCTACCGCGGCGAGGCGCTCGCCCTGCGCGCCGGCAACCTCACCTTCATCACCATCACCTCGCTGGTGCCGATGGTGGCGGTGATCTTCTCGCTGCTCCACGCCTTCAACGCCAAGCGCATCGACCCGCTGGTGCTCAGGTTCTTCGAAGACATCCTCTCGCCGGGCGGGCGGGCGCAGTCCGAGCAGACGATTCGCACCTTCCTCTCGGCCGCCAACTCTCGCGCCGCGGGCAGCTTGTCCTTCGTGGTGGTGATGGTGTCTGCGGGCCTGATGCTTCGGCACCTCGACGCCTCGCTCAACGACATCTGGCAGGTGCGGAAGAAGCGACCGATCCTCGTGAGCCTCGGGCTCTACACCGGCGTGCTGCTCTTCGGCCCGCTGGCCATCGCGCTGTCGCTGCTGGGAACCCAGGGCGCCAAGCGGCTGGTCGGCTGGCTCGAGTTTCCGTTCTCCGCGCAGCTCTATTTTCTCGGAGCGGTGCTCTCGGGCCTGACGGTGTTCACGCTGCTCGACAAGCTGGCTCCCCACGCGCCCGTGCCCTGGAGGTCGGCGCTGATCGGCGGCGCCGCGGCGGGCGTCGCCTGGGAGCTCGCGCGGCACGCGTACGGCGGCATCGCCAGCCTCTTCTTCAGCGCCAACAAGGTCTACGGGTCGCTGGGCATCGCGCCGCTGTTCCTGATGTGGATCTACGTCGGCTGGTACATCGTGCTCTCGGGCGCGCGGCTGGCGTACGCGGTGGAGCACGCCGATCTCCACGACGAATTCGAAGACCTGCTCCATCACCCGCGCAGCCACGAGTTGATCGCCTCGCGCATCGCCGAAGAAGTGGCGCGCGCCTCGCTCGAGGGGCTCACGCCTCCGACCGCGCGCACCTTGGCCAGGCGGCTCCGGCTTCCCCAGCAGCGGGTGGGCGAGATCATCCAGGTGCTGATCGCGGGCGAGCTCATTCGCCTGGAAAGAGGGGCGCTGCACCCCGCGCGCGATGTCTCCACGCTCACGCTCGCCGACATCTCCGCGGCCGTCGGCGGCACCGCGCGCATCGTCAAAAGAGACCGTCCATCGAGCACCGGACACTTCGAAAGTGTCGAGCGTCTTTTTTCCTCGGCAGATGAAGGAACTATTGAGAAACTCAGAGGAATTTCATGGGCGGACCTGGCGCAGGCCCCCCCTCAGAAGGTCGAAAAACCGTAGCTTTCTTGCTGGGTTGACTCTTTCGGAGCTAGCATGACTTCCAAATCCACAGTGATTCTGGACCGTTGGTCCACATCAGGGGGTATGCAGGTGCTCAAGTCCGATCTCGTCAACATTCTGGTTGCGAAGAAAGGCGTCACGCAGAAGCAGGCGGAGGCGACCGTCGAGATGATCTTTGGTGCGATGAAGGACGCGCTCGTCGCCGGAGAGAACATCGAGATCCGCGGCCTCGGTGCTTTCCACGTGAAGCACTACGGGGCGTACCAGGGGCGTAACCCCAAGACTGGTGAGCCGATCGCGGTGCGCGCCAAGCGCGGCCTGCTGTTCCGCGCGGGCAAGGAACTCAAGGATCGCGTCAACCGCCCGGGTCCCGACGGCAAGGTGCCGCCGCTCAACCCCGGCCAGTGAGCTGAACCCCCGAAGTCGCGAGGCCCCTCGCTCCCACGTTCAGGGAGGAGGGGCTTCGTCGTGTCCGCCACTCAGCTCTGGGCCACCGCGACCAGGCGCCCGACCGGCCGCACCTGCAGCTCCGGGTCGAGCTCGCTGAAGGTGAGCACCGCCACCTCGGGGAAGGCGCCTTCGATCAACCGCCGCAGGAGGCGGCGCACGTCGGGTGAGGAGAGCAGCACGCCCCGGCCCTGCCGCGCCACCCGCTTGACGCCCTCGATGATCGCCCCCGCCTCGGCGGGATCGATGGCCGCGCCGCCCTGGCGCAGCGTCTCTTCCACGGCCGGGTCGACCAGCCACGCGAAGAGCGGGCCGTTGTTGGAGAACTGGTGGCTGATCTGCCGCGCCAGCGCGACGCGGCACTTCTCCGCCAACTGCGCGGCGTCACCTTCGGTGGTGGGCGAGACCAGCGCGTCGAGAATGGCGCGCAGGTTGCGAATGCTCACCTGCTCGTGCAGCAGCTTCCTGAGCACGTCGGTGAGCAACGGCAGCGGCACCTTCTGCAGCGCCTCCTTCACCAACGCGGGGGACTGCGTCTCGAGTGAGGTGAGCGCGGCCTGCACCTCCTGAACGCCCAGGAACGAGGCGGCGCGCTTTCGCAGCAACTGCGAGAGGTGGTCGACCAGCAGCTCGCGCTTCGAGCGGGTGGAGAGGCCCTTCTGCTGCAGCGCCTCCCGCTCCGCCGTCACCACCGCCAGCGCGCGACCCAGCGCGTCCTGCGCAGGCACGGCCTCGATCCCTCCCGCCTTCAGGTCGGCGGCGTTGCCGAGCACGAAGAGCGCGCCCTCGGGCAGCTGACCTCGCCCCGCGGGGACCTCATCGACCGCCAGCGCGTAGGCGCGCACGGGGAGCGGCGCGCCGGTGCGAACCCGGAACGCCGGCACGCGCACGCCCAGGTCGAGGAAGAGCCGCTCGCGCACCGTGTTCAGATCGACGTGCACGAAGGCCTGCTCGTCTTCTTCCACCAGCGGCGTGAGGTCGGCCGCGAGGTCGAGCAGCAGCGGGGCGACGGCGTGCACCTGCTCCTCGAGCTTCGAGGGCTGCGCGGCCGGCGCGACCCGATCGCTGGGCTTCTTCACCACGGGAGCGGCGGCCTCGGCGGCGCGCAGCCGGCGCAGCCCCAGGCCCACCAGCACCGCCGCGGCGGCGATGATGATGAAGGTGAGGTGCGGCATGCCCGGCATGGCGGCGAAGGCGAGGCAGAGCCCTGCGACCACGAAGAGCGCCTTGTGCTGCCCGAAGAACTGCGCGCCGATGTCGGTGCCCAGCGAGTCTTCTTCCTTCTCCGAGGCGACCCGGGTCACCACGATGCCGGCCGCCACCGCGATCGCCAGCGAGGGAATCTGCGAGACGAGCCCGTCACCGATGGCGATGAGCGCGTAGGTGCTGGCCGCCTCGGCTGCGGTCATGCCGTTCTGCAGCACGCCGATCACGATGCCGCCCAGCAGGTTGATGAGGGTGATCACGAGCCCCGCGATCACGTCGCCCTTCACGAACTTCATCGCGCCGTCCATCGAGCCGAACAGCTGCGACTCGCGCTCCAGCGCCCGGCGGCGAGCCCGCGCCTGGTCCTGGGTGATGGCGCCCGCGCGCAGGTCGGCGTCGATGCTCATCTGCTTGCCCGGCATCGCGTCGAGAGTGAAGCGCGCGCTCACCTCGGCCACCCGCTCGGCGCCCTTGGTCACCACCAGGAACTGCACCAGGGTGAGGATCGAGAAGATGACCGCGCCCACCACGTAGTCGCCGCGCACCACGAACTCACCGAAGGCCTGGATGATCTCGCCCGCATGTCCCTCGGACAACGCGAGGCGCGTCGACGAGACGTTCATCGCCAGACGGAAGAGGGTGGTGATGAGCAGCAGGGTGGGGAAGCTCGCCACCTTGAGCGCGTCCTTGGCGTAGAGCGCGGCCACCAGCAGCGAGACCGCCGCCGCCAGGTTGATCGCGAGGCCCACGTCGAGCAGCCAGCTCGGCAGGGGCACGATCATCGCGCCGATGATCATCGCCACCACGATCGCCAGCACCACGTCGGACGAGGCCTTCGCGCGCTGGAGCACCTTCTCGACCACCGCCAGGATCCGGCTCATGACTTCTCTCCGTTCTTCTCGCTCTCCTCGAGCGCGACCTTCAGGATGGCGGCGGCGGCCTGGTACAGCTCCTCGGGCACCTCTTCGCCGACGTCGTAGTGAACGAGGCTGCGGGCCAGTGGAATGTCGCGCACCACGGGGATCCCCAGCGCTGCGGCTTCTTTGCGGATCTTCAAGGCGTCCTCCTCACGACCACGGGCCACGATGTACGGCGCTTCGCATTCGTCTTCGGCGTAGCGAAGCGCCACGGCGATGTGCGTCGGGTTCACCACCACGGCCGTCGCCTTCGCGACCCCGCGCGCGTTGCCGCTGTTGGCGAGCTGCTTGTGCAGCGACTTCCGCTTCGCCTTCTGGTGGGGATCTCCGTCGGAGTTCTTGTGCTCCTGCTTGACCTCCTGGTGCGACATCATGAGGTCCTTCACGTGGCGACGCTTCGCGAGCGCCCAGTCAGCGACGCCGAGCGCGAGCAACAGCACCGCCGCCTTCAGCACCACCGGCTGCAGCAGGGTGACCAGCGCCGCGAAGGCCTGGCCGCCGTCGTGCTGCACGCTGGAGAGCGCGAGGGAGGCGTGCGACTTCACCGCGCTCCAGAAGAGCCAGCCGACGATCCCGGCGATGGCGAGGCCCTTGAGCACGTCGACCAGTTGCCGCGCGGAGAAGAGCTTCTTCACGCCCTCGGTGATGTCGAGGCGCTCGAGCTTCGGGCTCACCACCTCGGCGTTGAACTGCAGCCCCGACATCGCCACCGCCGACAGGAGCGCCGCCACCACCGCCCCCACCAGGCTCGGCGCGGCGCACAGCGCGAGCACCTCGACACCCTGCTTCATCGCGTCGGCGGGCGGCGTGTCCTGATTGCTGAGCAGCGACCGGGTGAAGCCGAGGAAGCGGCGGGTGGTGTCGTCAGAAAAGGCGAGGGTGGCGCCGAGCCCGCCCAGCGTCACCGCG
>VFKJ01001116.1 GCA_009885595.1 Myxococcales bacterium
CCCGGCCCGTCGATTCGATCATTCAGCAGTGGAAGCTCAAGTACCCCGACGTCGACAGCGCCTCGGTGAAGACGCTGCTGGACGAGGGCGAGGAGATGCTGGTCAAGGACACCACCACCAGCTACCTGGACGCCGAAGAGGCGTTCCAGCAGGCGCTGGTACTCGACCCTGGCAACGATCGCGCGCTGGCGGGCTGGGTGCTGTCGGTGGCCTTCGGCCGGCCCGGGCAGATCGATGAGCCCACCGCGAAGGCTGCCGAGGCGATGTTGTCGGCCGCCGAGCAGCGCAACGGCGAGCTGGCCGTGTTCGTCGCGCACGCGCACTTCTTGATCGCGCGCGCTGGCAACCCCAACGACATCAAGGTGCTCGCGGAGCGGGGGCTTTCCAGCAAGCTGCCTCGCGACAAGGCGCTCGCTTCCCTGGCGCTCGGTCAGACCGTGCTCACGAAGAACCCGCAGGAAGCGGCGAAGAACTTTCGCGAGGCGATGGAGATCGACCCCAAGCTCAAGCGCGCCTTCTTCTTCCAGGCGCAGCTCGCCGCGATCCAGGGCAACTACAAGGACGCCACCCGCGCGTTGGAGCGCCGCCTCGAGCTCGACGCCGACCAGTGGGAAGCGGCCGAGGAGCTGGCGCGCCTGCTGGTCGACGTGGGCGATCTGCCCAGGGCCAGGAAGGTGCTCGAGGCCGCCAAGGCCGCCGCGCCCCGCGCAGGGCGACCGCGGCTGTTGCTGGCGATGCTGGCCTACCAGCACCTGGGCGAGCTGAAGGGCGCCGAGGAACAGCTCACGGCGATCATCGAAGACCCCGAGCTGCCCCGCGGCGAGAAGGCCGACGCGATGGTGCACCTGGCGACCCTTCAGCGGATCCAGGGCGATCCCGCCAAGGCGTCGGACACCATCGACCGCGCGCTCGAGTTCAACCAGGAGCTGGTGCCCGCCAGGCTCCAGCGGTTCCTCATCCTGCTCGACAAGGGCGTGAGCTCCTCGGCGCGGCTCGAGCTGGACGCGCTCAAGGGCCGGCTCGGTGACAAGTACCTCGAGTCGACGCTGGAAGGACGGCTGCTGATCGCCGAAGACCGGCTGCCCGAGGCCATTCAGACGCTGTCGGCGACGGTGGAAGCCGATCCCCGCAGGGTCGACGCGATCTTCCTGGCGGGCGCCGCGGCCGCGAAGTCGCGCAAGGACGGCAAGGCCTGGGAGTTCTGCATGAAGCGTGGGCTGCGCGCGGACCCCAACAGCCGCCCGGTCGCCTCGCTGACGCACCTCTACGTTCGCCCGGCCGACCTGCTCAAGCCGGCGATTGGGGCCTACGCGGCGCTGGTGAAGGACCTCGACGAAGATCCGAGCCCGTCGCTGTGCGAGGGCCTGGTGGCCTGGTTCTCGGAGGACGTGGCCACCGCGGAGAAGGCCTTCGCGAAGGTGACCAGCATCGATCCGAAGAGCGCCGACGGGTACGCCTACCGGGCGCTGAGCGCGCTGCGCCGCAAGGACATCGGGGGCTCGATGAAGCTCACCGCGCGCGGCATGGACGCCAGCAAGAACAACGCGCTGCTCTACTTCGCGCAGGCCCAGGCCCAGTCGCTGTCGGGCAAGTTCGATCTGGCCAAGGTCTCCGCGCAGTCGTCGCTGCGCTACGGGCCCCAGCTGCTGGGTCCCAAGGTGATCCTGGGGGAAGGCGACGCCAGCCAGAAGAACGCCGACGAGGCCCGGCGCGTGCTCACCTCGGTGTTGCTGAGCGATCCGCTCTACCGGGACGCCAAGCGAGTCCTGTACAAGCACCAGCTGTGAACCTGCTCCTTCTCGGTGGTGGTGGGCGCGAGCACGCGCTGGCCTGGAAGCTCCGGCAGAGCCCGCTGGTGACCTCGCTTTTGGCCGCTCCGGGAAACCCCGGCATCGAGGCGCTCGCCGACTGCGTGCCGGTCGACATCACCGACGCGGCCGCCATCGTCGAGCTGGCGCGAGCGCGAAAGGTGGACCTGGTGGTGGTGGGCCCCGAGGCGCCCCTGGTGGCGGGCGTGGGCGATGCCCTGCGCGCGGCGGGCTTCGAGGTGTTCGGTCCCGACGCGGCCGGCGCCCGCATCGAGGGCAGCAAGGCCTTCGCCAAGGAGATCATGCAGGCGGCGGGCGTGCCCACCGCGCGCTTCGAGCTCTTCACCGACCTCGAGGCCGCCGCGAAGCGCGCGCTCGCGTGGGGCCCGGTGGTGGTGAAGGCCGACGGCCTGGCCGCGGGCAAAGGGGTGGTGGTGGCCAGCTCCGGAGAAGAAGCGGCGCAGGCGTGCCGCGCGCTGGGGGCGCTCCCCTCGGGGCAGACCATCTTGCTCGAGGAGGTGCTCACCGGGCCCGAGCTCTCGGTGATGGCGCTGTGCGACGGCGAGCGGTTCGTGCTGCTGGCTCCCTCGCAGGATCACAAGCGGGTGTTCGACGGCGATCGCGGCCCCAACACCGGCGGCATGGGCGCCTACGCGCCGGCGAACTTCCTGAGCGAGGCCGAGCTCGAGCGGGTGGGGCGCGAGGTGATGGCGCCCACGCTGGCCGAGCTGCGTAGGCGCGGCATTTCCTTCCGCGGCGCGCTCTACGCGGGGCTGATGTTGACGCCCGCGGGCCCCCGGGTGCTCGAGTTCAACGCCCGGCTGGGCGATCCCGAGACGCAGGTGTTGATGATGCAGCTCGACACCGACCTGGTGCCGGTGCTGCAGGCCTGCGCGCGGGGCGAGCTGCGCACCACCTCGCTGCCTCAGCGGTCCGGCTTCTCGGTGGGGATCGTGCTGGCCGCCGAGGGTTACCCCGACGCGCCGCGCACCGGCGACGAGCTCGAGGTGCCTGCTTCACTCCCGCCCCACACCCAGCTCTTCCACGCCGGCACGCGGCGCCTGGGGGCGTCGGTGGTGACCTCGGGAGGGCGGGTGCTGACGGCGTGCGCTCACGGAACCACCCTGGCGGAAGCGCGCGCGCGCGCGGCGGCCCTGGCGGACTCCATCACCTGGAGAGGCCGGCACTACCGCAAGGACATCGCCGCCGGCGCGCCGCCCCAGGATCGGCCTTGAGCGGCTCGGTGCTGCAGCGCTACCTGCTGCGCGAGCTGCTCAGCCCGTTCCTCTCGGCCACCGCGGTGCTGCTCTCGCTTTTCTACACGATGGTGCTGGTGCGGGGCGTCGAGTTCCTGCTGGGGAGCGCCGCCAGGGCCTCCGACTGGTTGATGCTGGGCGCGGCGATGTTGCCGATGCTGCTCCCGCAGGTGTTGCCGATCTCGCTCCTGCTGGGGGTGATGATTGGGTTTGCGCGCCTGTCGGAAGACGGAGAGCTCACCGCGCTGGCGTCGGTGGGCGTGGGCGCGCGTCAGCTGGCAAAGCCCGCCCTGGTGCTGGGCGGCGCGGTGTGCGTGCTGCTCGCCATCACCGTCTTCTTCTGGAAGCCGTGGGGCATCGCCCAGATGCGGCAGACCGCGCGCGAGGTGATCGAGCGAAACGTGCTGGGCGATCTGAAGCCGGGCACGGTGCGCGCCGATCTCCCCGGCATCGTCTTTCACGCCGAAGACGTGGCGCCCGGCCCCACCTGGAAGCGCGTGATGCTGATCGACGAGCGCGAGCCGTCGCGGATCTCCGTGCTCTTCGCGCCCCGCGCCGAGGCGACCTTCTCGCAGGGCGTGGGCATGCGCTTCACCCAGGGCGTGCTGGTGCAGCGCACCTCACCTTCCGAGTACTCCACCACCTCGTTTGAGGACGGCACCCTGCTGCTCAGCGTCGAGGACGCGCTCAATCGGCGGAACACCTTCCGCTTCGGGCATGAAGAGCTCTCCCCGATGGATCTGCTCGAGTCGGCGCGGGCGACCGAGGCCAGCGGCGGCGACGGTGCGTCTTACTGGTCGGCCTTCCACTTCCGCCTCTCGCAGTTGCTGGCGCCGCTCGCGCTCGCGGTGCTGGCCACCGCCATCGCGCAGGGAGGCCGGCGGCGCGCGATTCGCACCGCCACCTTGATCGCGCTGGGGGTGTACCTCGCCTTCTACGTCTTCTCGCGGGTGGGGGTGCAGTTGGGGGAACGCGGCTTCATGCCGCCCTGGGCCGCCGGCCACTTCCCGGCGGTGGTGGCGTTCCTCGTGGGCCTGGCGATGCTCTTGCGGGTCGAGCGGCGGGGGGTGCGGTGAAGTTGTTCGAGCGCTACGTGGCGCGCCTCACCGCGGGCCTCTTCGTGACCCTCACGCTGGGCGTGGTGACGCTGTTCCTGGTGATCGACTTCGGCGACTGGCTGCGCATCTACGCGGGCAAGCCGGCCGCCGACGTGGCGTTGCTCTATTGGTATCGCTCGCACGTGGCCCTGGTGCAGTTCGCGCCCGCCGCGCTGGTGCTGGCCGCGGGCCTGTGCGTGACGGTGATTCGCCGCCGCGGCGAGTGGACGGCGCTGCGCGCGCTGGGGGCCTCGCCTTCGACGGTGGTGCGGCCGATCATGGTGGTGGCCTGCACCGCGGCGCTGGGCCTCATCGCCTTCCAGGAATTCGTGGTGAGCCAGTCCGGGCCCAACATCGACCGGGTGATGGTGGAGCGCTTCGATCGCTGGGGCGACTTCCTGAGCGTGTACTCGCCCCGGCGCTGGTTCAAGGTGGGCGACGCGCTGCTCAACGTGCGCGGGGAGCAGAACCCCGAGCGGCTCGAAGACGTGCGGCTCTTCCAGATGGGCGCGTCCTCTCAGCTGGTGGGGTGGATCGAGGCGGGTCACCTCACCTGGCTCACCGACGGGCACTGGAGGGCAGACGAAGCCACCGAGCTGCGCTTCGAGGGCGCCCAGGCGCACCCGGGCCGGCAGGGGTCCTTCGAGCTGGAGCTGCCCCTGCGGCCCGAGGTGACGCAGCTGGCGGTCGGCCGCCCCGAGTGGCTGCCGCTGACGGTGCTGCAGCGGCAGGTGGGGTTGATGGGGGCGATGCAGCTGCCCACCGAGGCGACGCGCTTCGCGATTCACCAGCGCTGGGCGGCGCCTTTCGCCGCGGTGCTGGCGGCGTTGATCGCCTGCCTGGTGGGGCTCAAGGGGCAGCGCAGCGCCTCGGTGCCGCGCACGCTGCTCGAGGGCGCGGGCCTCTATGGCGGACTCTTCGTGGTGGGGATGATCTCCCGCAGCCTGGCGATCAACGGCCGGCTCGCGCCTCCGCTGGCAGCCTGGCTGGCGCCGCTGGTGCTGCTGCCGTTGGTGGTGTGGCTGAGCCGGGCCGCTACTTCTTCTTCACGAGCCTGAAGGCGGTGAAGGGGTGGAGCGCCTGCTGCCGCTCGTCGAGTGGCCAGTCGAGCGGGGTGACGCGCTCGAAGCGCTCCTGCAGCTCGGCGGGCGGCCCTTCGCCCTCGCTGACCCAGAGCGCGTCGCTGCCCACGGGCAGGTCGGGTTGGGGCCACAGATCGTACTGGCTGCGCCGGCCGCCGAGCGTGGTGGCCGGGACGCCGCCGTAGAGCGAGGCCTGGGCGCTCAATTGGTAGCGGCTGGTGATCACCGGCACCTTTTCGTCGGCGACGCGCTTCAAGTACGCCCAGCCGTGAAGCTTCTGCACCGCGGGGAAGGTGAGCACCCGGCCCGCGGGGAAGAGCAGCACCACGGTGCCTACCGTGAGCACGGTGACGTTCAAGGCCACGGCGGCGAGCTTCCAACGCTGCAGCTGCGTCATCGCCAGGCCCACGCTGGCGGAGATCCACGCGGCCGCCGACCAGTTCGCCTCGCCGCGCGC
>VFKJ01000140.1 GCA_009885595.1 Myxococcales bacterium
CATGATCCCCGAGTTCATCGGCCGCCTGCCGGTGGTGACTGCGCTGGAGGAACTCGACGAGCCCGCGCTGATCGACATCCTCATCAAGCCGCGCAACGCGCTGACCAAGCAGTACAAGAAGCTGCTCGATCTCGACGGGGTGGCGCTCAAGTTCACCGACGGCGCGCTCAAGGCCATCTCGCAGGAAGCGATTCGAAGGAAGACGGGCGCGCGCGGCCTGCGGGCCATTCTCGAGTCGGTGATGCTCGAGCTCATGTACGAGATTCCTTCGAAGAAGACCGCCCGCGAGGTGGTCATCAACGAAGACGCGGTGCTGCGGAAGAAGCAGCCGGTGATCCTGCACACGGAAGAGAAGCCGAAGCCCGCGGAGACGGCAGCCTAGCGCTTCCGCCTTGGCGCTGGCTTCCGACCAAAGCGCTTCGCCAACTCACTTCGCGGAACCTTGATGAACGCGTCATCGGGGAGTTCGCGTTCGGCGAGTAGCCGCTCGAGGTCGGCGCTCAAGTCGCGCTTGGGCTCTTTGCCCGCGCGCGAGATCGCATCGACGGCTTTCCGCGCCAGCGCGAGATCTGCGCTGCCTGCTGCTTCGAAGAGAGACTCGAGATCGACCAGGTCCTTCTGACTCATGTTTCGCCGTCTGACGGAAAGCCAGCACCTTCATCGCGATGAGATCGACCAGGACCTCAGACCCGGGCGGCTTGAGGCGGACGGTTGCGATTCGCTTCGTCGATTTGGTCATCAACAGCGCGTCGATCGTGAACCCGCGGCGCACGAACGACCGGATCAGTGCCTCTGCGTCGTCATCGGAGCACCAGAGGGCGAAGTCGACGTCGTCCGTGAATCGACGCGTGGCTCGCGCCGAAACCGCCAACCCACCGATCAACGCGTGTGCGTGCGCTTCTTCGTCGAGGACCCTCTTCGTCGCTTCGACGGCTGCTTCCAATGCCGTGGAATGGGACGCCGAACGAAGTCGCTTCCTTCGGGGAGCGGCTGACTTGCGAGCCATTCATTCACCTGTTTCTCGATGTCTCGAGGCGACGCGCCGGGCGACTCTCGTGCGAACCGCGCGCGCATCATCTTGAGACCGTACTCGAAGAGATCGAACGCCACCTGAAGACGCTTGGCGGGTGGAATGACCGGAGCAGGCAGCACGAAATCAGTCTAACCGCCCAGCGCTCCCGTGCCTTCACCCAAACCTGAACCGGCTCCGGTTTGGGGGAGAAACCGAGTCGTAGCCTCGCTCACCTCGTCAAGAAGAGGTCGAGGCACCGAGGCTTGTTCGTGTTGGGCAACGCGGCACCTCGAGGCTCCAACATCGCGCCCATGTCTTGCCTGGCCTACGCTCAAATCATGAGGGTCACACTCCAGGCGGTCGCAATTCTGGCCCTGGTGTCCTCTTCCTGTGGAGGCGCCGATGTCACGGCGTGCCAGCGCTTCCTCGACCACAACCCTGAGTCGTTCGGGCGGGGCGCAGCCATCGCGCGCTTCGAGGACTTCGTTCAGACGGAGGCCGAGGCGACGCGGGCTGTCCAGGAGGCGACGTTCCGTACGTTCGCGTTCTATTCAACCTCGCCACCCTTGATGGCCCTCGTCGGCGTGCCGAACGGCGGTGAGTGCGTCGCCATCGATCGGCTCCGAGCCCACCCAGCGATCGAGGACGCCTTCCCACAGTTGATCGTGCACGCCCAATAGCCGCCTATCGGCTATGTGGGCCCCATGCGCCGAATCCTGATTGCGCTCCTCGCGCTTGCTGCCTGCGCCGCTCCCCAGACGGTCGTTACCAAGGCCGAGCCCGTGTTCGACGCCGGTACTCCGATCGTCGAAGCCCCGAAGAAGCCCATGCTCCCAGCGACCCGCACCGAAGCGATCCCCGGCGACCCGTACCGATGGCTCGAAGACGAGAAGTCACCCGAGGTGCAGGCGTGGATGAAGCGGCAAGACGGCTTCACCCGTGAGCGCATCGCCGAGCTGCCCGCCCGCGCGAAGCTGCTGAAGCGCTACCGCGAGCTCTATTACCTCGACTCCATGGGCGCCCCCATCAAGCGCGGCGGCCGCTACTTCTACGTGCGCACGCACAAGGACAAGGAGAAGGCGGTCGTCTACTGGAAGCAGGGCGCCGCCGGCGAAGAGAAGGTGCTGCTCGACCCCAACACCTGGAGCACCGACAACACCGTCAGCCTCGGCACCTGGGTCCCCAGCTGGGACGGCAAGAAGGTCGTCTTCGCGCAGAAGCCCAACGCCGCCGACGAAGCGACGCTCTACGTGCTCGACCTCGACACCGGGAAACGCAGCGAGGTCGACGTCCTCACCGGCGCCAAGTACGCCAGCCCCTCCTGGCTGCCTGACTCGAAGTCGTTCATCTACGAGTGGCTGCCGGTCGATCCCACCATCCCGATCTCCGAGCGCCCGGGCTACTGCGAGGTGAAGCTGCACGCTCTCGGCGCGGACCCCGCGAAGGACGAGCAGCTTCACCCGCGCACCGGCGACCCCAAGACCTTCATCGGCGGCGGCGTCTCCCGCGACGGCAAGTTCCAGTTCATCAGCATCATGCGCGGCTGGAACGAGAACGACGTCTTCTTCAAGCGCGTGGGCAAGGACAAGAGCTGGCAGCTGCTGGTGACCGGGAAGGACGCGAAGTACTCCGTCGATTCGTGGAAGGGGCAGCTCTACGTGTTCACCGACGAGGGCGCGCCCAACAAGCGCGTCTTCAAGGTCGACCCCAACCGCTTCGAGCGCAAGGCCTGGAAGGAGCTGATTCCCGAGGACAAGGACGCCGCCCGCGAGTCGCTGGTGATCGTCGGCGGGCACTTCGCCATCGCCTCGCTGAAGAAGGCCGTCTCGCAAGTCGAGCTCTTCACCCTCGACGGCAAGAAGGTGCGCGAGGTCGAGCTGCCGGGGCTGGGCACCGCGTCGAACCTGGTGGGCGACGAAGACGACGACGAGGCGTTCTTCGGCTTCAGCTCCCTCACCATGCCCCCGCAGGTCTTCCGCACCAGCGTGCAGAGCGGAAAGTCGGAGCTCTACAGCGAGGTGCACGTGCCGGTGGACCCCTCGAAGTTCGAGGTGCGCCAGGTCTTCTACCCCTCGAAGGACGGCACCTCGATCTCGATGTTCGTGGTGGCGAAGAAGGACGTGGTGCTCGACGGCAACAACGCCGTGCTCCTCTACGGCTACGGCGGCTTCGACGTCAGCCTGCGCAGCTCGTTCACCTCGTTCATCTACCCCTGGCTCGAGGCGGGTGGGGTGTACGCGATGCCCAACCTGCGCGGCGGGGGCGAGTACGGCAAGGCGTGGCACGACGCAGGGAAGGGCGCGAAGAAGCAGAACGTCTTCGACGACTTCCACGCGGCCGCCGAGCGGCTGATCGCGGACGGCTGGACGACCCCGGACCAGCTCTCGATCTCCGGCGGGTCCAACGGCGGCCTGCTCGTGG
>VFKJ01000595.1 GCA_009885595.1 Myxococcales bacterium
ATAAGTCGCGCGCCGGTGAGAAGCCCGCGTTCGGCGAGAAACCCCGCTTCGGCGACAAGTCCCGCTTCGGCGACAAGTCCCGCTTCGGGGAGAAGCCTGCGTTCGGCGACAAGCCCCGCTTCGGCGACAAGTCGCGCTTCGGCGAGAAGCCCGCCTACGGCGACAAACCGCGCACCGGCGAGGACAAGCCCCGCTTCGGTGGCAAGCCCGGCAGCGACAAGCCGTCGCGCTTCACCGGTGGTTCCCGGCCCGCCCGCTCCGGCCGCATGGAGCCGCGCAAGCGCTGAGGGTTCGACCCCTCTCCCCGACCCTCTCCCCCTCGGGGGAGAGGGAGATTTCAGTTGGCGACGGTGACCTTCCGCACGCCCTTCTTCTCCAGCCACTTCCCCACGCGCTCGCGCAGGTCGCCCTGCAGCACCATCGCCTCGTCCTCGAACGCCCCGCCGCAGCCGAGCGCCGACTTGAGCTCCTTGAGCCACAGCTCCCGCTGAATCGCCGGCAGCTCGAGGTGCTCGATCACGGTGACTTCCTTGCCGCGGCGTCCCGCACGCTCCAGGCGCACCACCGCGCGCGCCGGGCCCTTGTGCTCCTTCTCGGGCTTCGGCTTGCCCTGCGGCAGCGCGTCGCGAAGCCCACCCAGCTGCGAGAAGGGGTTGTTGAACGGCTTCTTCTCGTCGCTCATCTCACTCTTTCGGAGCGGGAGGCAGCCTGAGCAGGATCGGCGAGTCGACGTTGCCACCCGAGATCGCCATCGCCATCAAGAAGACCGGCGAGGGGGGCGCCACCTTGCCGTTGAGCAGCACCAGCGGCGTGCCTTCGATCGCGTACTTCTTCGCGTAGGCGATGTCCTCGGTGATGCGCGCGGCGGTGGCGGGCGACTTCATGCACTCGTTGAGCTGCGCCTCGTCGACCCCATGGCGTTTGGCGATCGACAACATCATCCCCTGGTCGAGCCTGGCCTGGTTCTCGAACAGCTCGCTGCGCAGCGCGAAGAAGTTCGGGCTCTTCTCGGTGCAGATCTGCAGCCGCGCCCCGTAGCAGCGCACGCCGTCGTTGGCGGAGCCGGTCATGTCGGGGTTGCACTCCTTGTCGAGTGGGAAGTACCGCGGCTCCATCGAGATGCTGCCCGGGGGCGCCATCTTCTCGATCTCCCGGTACAGCGCCTCGAACTGCGCGCAGTGCCCGCACAGAATGTCGGTGAACTCGACCAGCTTCACCGGCGCGCTGGGGCTGCCCTTGAGGGCGTGCACCGGGAACATCGACACGTCGTGCTGGCGCGAGTTCTTCCACTGCTCGCGCGCCCAGGCCGCGGTGAGGCGATCGCGCTCGGGCATCCCGTCGACGATGGCGCCGAAGTCTTTGGGGTTGTGCGCGTCGACCACCGGCACGGTGGGGGCGGTCTGCACCGGCGTCCTGGACCCCGGGACCAGCAGCCCCAGGTAGATCGGCACCGTCAGCACCAGCGCCCAGCCGGCGCCGGGCGTGAGGTCCCGCAAGGGGGGAATCGCCGGACCGCCGACGAGCTTGAGGGCCGCCACCGCGTAGCCAAAGGTCAGCGCGTAGGTCCCCAGGCAGGTGAGGCACAGGGCCCTGGCCTGGAGAGAGGCGGTGATGAAGGTGACGCAGGAGAGCACGCCCAGGATCGCCCAGAACTTCACCGCGCCTTTGAAGGCCTCGCCGTCACCTGAGGCGCGGCTGCGCTGAATGAAGAGAAAGGCCAGCACGAACGCGACCCCGCCCCACAACACGCCCAGCCCCGCGACCGGCATGCCCACATACTCGTGGATTCGGTGCGCGAAGGCCGTGTCCCACACGGTGGCGCAGTTGAAGGTGGCGTTGAGGGCGCAGGCGGGAAGGCGACCCGCGCGCAGCTCGAGGAGCTCCAACCACTGATAGATGGCGAGCGCGACCAGCCCACCCGAGGTCGCCAGCAGGGTGGCGGCGGCGGCGCCGGAGAGCGGGGACGGTGTGGATGGCTTGGACACGGCTGGGCCTTATATAGCGGTGTTTCCCGGGGTGCTCATGTCTGTCGTTCAGGCGGTGGAGTCGGAATATCGAGCGGCAAACGACGGTTGCGCGGTCTTCGACGCGTCCGATCGGGAGCAGCTGCGGGTGACCGGCGCTGAGGCGAAAAGCTTCATCCAGGGCATGGTGACCAACGACGTCGAGGCGCTGGCCGAGGGGGCCAGCTGCTACGCCGCATTACTGACGGTGAAGGGCTCGATGGTGGGTGACGCCCGAATCCTCCGCCTGGGGGCGGAGCTGGTCATCGACACCGGGCCAAAGCGCGGCGGCGCGGTGAAGGACTTCCTCAACAAGTACCTCATCAGCGAAGACGCCGAGCTGCACGACGCGCCCGAGCTGGCGGTGGTGGGCCTGGTCGGCCCCTCGTCTGGGCAGGTCGCTGCGAGGATCTCCGCAGACGCACGGGTGGGTGCGCTGGCGTCGTTCTTCGGCGGAGTCGACGTGCTGGTGAAGCGCGAGAAGCTGCCCGAGGTGCTGGCGGCGCTCGGCGACCTGCCGCGACTGTCGGCGGCCACCCTGGAGGTGCTGCGGGTGGAGAAGGGCGTGCCGCTGTTCGGCGTCGACATGACCGAGGTGACCATTCCCCTCGAGGCCAACCTCGACCACGCCATCAACTACAAGAAGGGTTGCTACATCGGCCAGGAGGTCATCGCGCGCGCGACCTACCGCGGGCAGATGAACAAGAAGCTGGTGCAGGTGAGGGTGGGCGAGGCCGCGCCCGAGCCGAAGACCGAGCTCAGGGTGGGCGAGCGGAAGGTCGGCTGGGTGACCTCGCTGGTGAAGAGCCCCAAGCACGGCCAGAACGTCGCGCTGGCGTACCTGCACCGCGATTTCCTCGCCCCCGGGACGAGCCTGGCGATCGCCGGCGGCGGGACCGCGGAGCTGCTCTCCTGAGCACTCTGAAGTACGGCCCTCGACTTCGCTCGCAGGGTTGGCGGAAATTGGGAACCCCAGCCCGTTTGGCCCGAGCGAAGTCGAGGGCTCGCTCGCAAGTCGGCGCCGCTCCTTCCGAAGTGAATCCCTCGACTCCGCTCGGGATGAACGGGGGCTTATTTCGATCAACCCTCTCG
>VFKJ01001134.1 GCA_009885595.1 Myxococcales bacterium
GCCAGTCGGACCAGCGCCACCGGTAGCCGCCGAAGAGCGCGACCCTCGCCCGCCACAGCTGGTACGGCACCACCGACGACGCGCCCAGCCGGTTGTGGAGCTCGATGAAGAAGGGGATCTCGAGCAGCGGCCCCGACGCGCCCGCCGGCGGGCCGACCAGTGCGATCCGTGCGCCCGCCTTGGCGCGCACGCCCAGGCGCCAGCCCACCTCGACCGCGGGCACGTCGGGGCTCGCGGACGTGACCTCGAGCGTGCCAGCCCGGGCCACGCCCGCCAGGAGCAAGAGGGAGAGGGGAGCGCAGTTCGCCATGGGCCTGGATTAGTCCAGGTGCGGGGTCGGGCGTGGACGAAGTCGGCTCCCTGCGTCCCCGGTCCCCAGCGCGGACCGGGTGGCGTTTAGGGGTCGGCGGCCCCCCAACCGGCGTCGCGTTCCAGCTGAGCTTGCTCGGCCGCCTTCTTCTCCTTCGCCTCACGCATCAGCTCCTCGAGGCTCTTCACGCGCAGCTCAGGCGGCGGGCCGGCATCGGCCTTCTGCTTCGCCTCGCGCATCAGCTCGGCGAGGCTCTTCACGCCCGCGTCCGAGGGTTGCGGCGTCTGCTCGACGTTCTGAATGATCACCGGCGCGGGCTTGGGCTTGGTCTTGAGCGCCTCCACCAGGCCCAGCGACATCCACGGGACCCAGGTGACCACCACCAGGCTGCCCAGCATGATCGCCACGGTGGGCACCACCGCGCGAATGACGAAGCCCAGGCCCTTCTTGAACAGCGAGCTGGAGACGAACAGGTTCAGCCCGACCGGCGGCGTGAGGTAACCGATCTCCAGGTTCACGATGAAGATGATCCCCATGTGAATGGGGTGGATGCCCATCGCGGCGGCCATCGGCGCCAGCATCGGCGCGATGATCAGGATCGCGCTCATGATGTCCATGAACATGCCGACCACGAGCAGCAGCAGGTTCACCACGATCAGGAACTTCGTGGGCGTCAGCGACAGCGTCTTCATCCACTCGACCATCAGGTCGGGCACCTGCTGATCGACGAGGAAGTAGTTGAGGACGATCGCCAGCGCGATGATCACCAGCAGGCTGCCCATCACCGTCATCGAGCCTTCGGCGACGAGCAGCAGCTTCTTGCGATCCATCTCGCGGTGGATGAACCACTCGACCAAGAGCGCGTAGACCACCGAGACCGCCGAGGCCTCGGTGGCGGTGAAGATGCCCGAGTAGATCCCGCCCAGGATGATCACCGGCAACAAGAGCGACCACACGCCCTGCCGCGTCGCTTCCCACAGGCGGGCGGCGCTGAAGTGCTCGCGCGGGATCTTGAAGCGAAGGCCCTGCGTCACCGCGTAGATCGCCAGCAGCGCGCCGATGAAGAGCCCGGGCACCACGCCCGCGATGAAGAGATCGGTGGGGTCGACCGGCGTCGCCGACGACACCATGATCGAATAGACGATCATCGGGATCGACGGCGGAATCAGAATGCCCAGCGACCCCGCGGTGGTGAGCAGCCCGATGGAGAAGTCTTCGGGGTACTTCGCCTTCAAGAGCGCCGGCACCATGATCGAGCCGATCGCCACCACGGTCACCGGCGAGCTGCCGGAGATCGCGGCGAAGAACACGCACCCCGCCACCGCGGACACCGCGAGGCCACCGGGGATCCACCCGAAGGCGGCCTTCATGAACTCGATCAGCCGCCGCGCCAGGCTGCCCTGGGTCATCAGCTCGCCGGCCACCACGAAGAACGGAATCGCCAGCAGCACTTCCTTGCCCGCCAGCCCGAGCAACTGCCGCACCACCAGCACCTGCTCGTCGAGCGACGACATGCCCGAGACCGTCGCGAGCAACGCGATGCCCAGGCCGCCCATCAACACGAACAGCGGCTGGCCCAGCAGCAGCGCGGTGGAGATGAGCCCGAGCACCAGGAACGCCGTCTTCCCGGTGAAGAAGAACGCGGCCGAGAGCAGCGCCAGCCACACCACCAGCCCGGTCTTCCGCTTCCGGTACGCGCCCACCGCCAGCGCCACCGTCAGCGCGTAGAGCACCCAGGTCATGGCGCGCCCCCGTCGACCGGGAGCTGCTCTTTCTCCAGCGCCTCGAGGTCGATGCCGTGGGCGTCAGCCCCGCCCTTGGGCGGCCCCCACTTGAAGTCGTGAATGCCCTGCCCCAGGAACCGCAGCGCCATCACCGTGAAGGTCACCGGGATCGCCAGGGTGCTGACCCACAGGGGAATCGGCAGCGCGTCGTACACGCCCACCCCGTCGCCCGAGGCCCACTCGCGGACCTGCTGCATCAACTGCATCACGCCCAGCAGCGAGAGGTACGCGCAGAAGAAAAAGGTGAGGAGGCCGCCGATGAGCGAGAACGGCTTGAGCGTCTGCTCGTCGAGCTTCTTCTTGATGGGGTCCAGGATGATGTGCCGGCGGGTGCGGGTGGCGAGCGAGGCGCCGAGCATTCCGCTCCAGAGCATGAAGCCCAAGGCGAACTTCTGCGCGCCCGGCACGCTCGAGGGGAACACCAGCAACAGCAACTTCACCGCGAGCCCCGCGCCCAGGGCGATCACCAGCCCCACCCCGAGGGACTTCCCGAAGCCGGGCAGCGGCTGCTTGTTCCGCTCCGCCGCGATCGACCGCGACGAGTGCGTCGCCAGCACGAAGAACGCGATCGCCAGCAGCCCGAACACCAGCGGCCCCAGCACGTCCACCACGAAGGCGGTCTGCTCGGGCGTGGGGCTCGAATAGAAGATCGCCAGCAGCGCGCTCTCGGTCTTCCCCACCTGCCGTGAGAACGAGCGCTGGACGACGTCGAGCGTCACCAGCACCGTCATCATCGTCAGGCTCACCAGCAGGAGCACGCGCTCCACCCGGTACACGACGTCATCCACCTTGCCGGCGATGCGACGAAACGACTCCATCTGTGAGGCCCCTCGAGGTGGCTACTTCTTCTGCGCTGCGAACTCTTTCTTCGCGGCGATCACCGCGTCGAGGATCTCTTTGTTCCCCTTCGCCTTCTTCGAGAAGGCGTCCCACACCGGCTTCACCTTCGCCTCGAAGCCCTTGCTCGCCTCGGGGGTGAGCTTGCACACGGTCTTGCCGGCGGCCTTGAAGTTGTCGAGCAGCGGCTCGGTCAACGTGCGCACCCCCTCCACGCCCGCCCGCTCCTCCCCGCGCAGCAGCAGCTCTTTCTTCATCTCGGCAGGCTGCTGATCGAACCACTTCTTGCTGATCACCATCAGCGCCGGTTGGTAGATGTGCTTGGTGTACGTGTAGTGGGTGATGCCGTTGTACCAGCTGGTCGCGAACGAAAAGAGCGGCGTGTTGGAGTAGCCGTCAACCGTGCCGGTCTGCAGCGCGCCTAAGACCTCGGGCACCGCCATCTCGACGGGAGAGGCGCCGAAGGCCTTGTACGTCTCGAGGTGCACGTAGGACTCCTGGCTGCGCATCTTGAGGCCCTTCATGTCCTCCACCTTCTCGAGGCACTTTCCCTTCACGCCGTAGCCGTGCCAGCCGTTCTCGGCCCACATCACCATCACGAAGCCCTTGGCCTCGAGGAGCTTCGCCACCCGGTCGCGGATCTTCTCGAGCACGAAGTCCGCTTCCGCGTCGCTGGTGAAGATGAAGGGCAGCTCGAGCACGTTGAGCTCGGGCACCCAGCTGGCGAGCGCGCCGGTGGAGCCGCCGAAGAGCTGGAGGTTGCCGTTGCGGGTCTCCTCCACCATCTCCTTCTCGCCGCCGAGCTTGCCGCCCAGGAAGATCTTGAGCTTCAGCTTCCCGCCGGTGTCCTTGTCCATGCGGGCCTTGAGGCCGTCGATCCAGTCGGCCCAGGGGGTGCCCTCGGGCGCGACGGAGCCGACCTTCGCGGTGATGACCTGGGCCTGGGCCGCGGCCGCGAAGAGAGACAGGCACAGCAGTGCGCGCTTGAACATGGTCGTCCTTTCGAAGGGGTGCTTCAGAACTTCTCGTCGATCTCGGCCAGCAGCTTCTTGGCCTTGGCCTGCTCGATGGTGTTCTCGGGCTCGATCGCCGGATCGATCTTGGCGTCGGCGGCGATCACTTCCTCGAGCAGCTTCTTGAAGGTCGCCTTGTCCTGCTTCTTGGTGCAGAGGAAGTCAGCCCAGAGCACCTTGGTGCCGAGGTAGTTGGGCGCGAGCTCGACGGCCTTCTTGTAGTTCTCCTCGCTCTTCTCCAGCGAGCCGCCGGCGAGGCCCGCGGTGACGGCCTCGAAGCTGCCGAAGTAACGCCAGGGGGCCGCGTAGAAGTACATCTCGTCGAGCGCCTTCACGTGCACCATGGTGGCCTTGATGTCGTCCTTGTAGCGAAGGCGCGTGGCGAAGCCCTTGCTGGCGGCCCACTTCCCCAGGTTGGTGGCGTACCAGTACATCGCGGGCACCGACTCCTTGGGCGCGAGGGTGATCGCCTCGGCGTGCTTCTTCCCGCCGGCCATCGCCTGGGTGAACTCGGGCGCGGAGAGCTTGAGCGAGCGCGTCGCCCAGTCCAGGCCCTTCTGGTACTCGGCGTCGCGGTCTTCCGGCTTGTTCTCCAGCACGTAGAAGCCGTCACCCAGGAAGTAGTGCGCGCGCGCCAGCTTGGAGGCGAGCTCGGCAGACGGCGTCTGCGCGAACGCCGCTTCCCACTTGGTGATCGCCTCGACGAGCTTGGCCTTGTCCGCGCGCTGTTCCCACGCCGCGTCGCCCTCGGAGGACGCGGTGGCGACGGCGTCGGTCGCGGCGGCCGCGGTGACCGGCTTCTCTTCCCACTTCGCTTCGTACGTCGTCGCACAGCCAGTGGCCGCCAGGGCCGCGGTCATCAACATCGCTCGCGAAAAGCGCATCGTTCGACTCCTTGAGTGAGGGGTACCGAAACGGAGAGCGCCTTCTAGGTGGCAGAAGCCCGCGTGGCAAAGCACGCCGTGGGATTTCTTTTCTTCAAAAGCCGATCCCCACCGCCACCCGCAGGCCGGTGGCGCTCTGTTCGTCGACCTCGATCGCCTGGAAGCCGAGCTCGAAGAAGAACGGCGTGAGGAAGCGGCCGAGGTGACCGAGGTGGAGCCCGAGCACGGCGCGCCCACCGAGCGCGGCCTTCTGGCCGAAGGCGACCAGCGGCCCGCCGGACATCAGGAAGCTCAGGCGCGGGAGGTTGAAGTACCGCTCGTTGTCGTCGCTCCAGAGCGCCAGCTCGATCCGGCCCTGCGCGCCCACGGTGGCCAGAGAGCGCGAGCCCTGCAACATGCTCTCGACCTCGACGGTCGCGCCGGGCACCACGAAGAGGCTGCCCCAATAGCGGAAGCCGAGCTGGCCCCCGAAGGTGAAGGTGGGTGGATCGTACGAGACGACGGCGCCGGTCTTCGCGCCCGCGATGAAGCTCCAGCGCGAGGTGAAGCGCTCTTCCTCTTCCCGGGCCATCGCGGCGAGCTCGTCTTCGGTGAGGTGCTCGGCAGCGGCGGCGCTCTCACGCTCGACCGCGTTCCACAGCGCGCGGATCACCTGGGCAGAGGCCGGGGGGCCGCCCTGCGGTGGCTCGAAGCGAACGCCCCCGCCCGAGGTCGAGCGGGCCACCACGCAGCTCTCTTCGTCGTGGCTGCTCAAGCAGTACGTGCGCGAGCCGCCAGGGTTGGTGAGCGCGCTGACCATGCAGAGCTCGCACCACGGCCGGGCGGGATCCTGGCGGCGCTGCATCAAGAAGGTGTCGACGTCGGCGAGCGGCTTGTGGAATTCGCGGCCGAAGAAGCGGGTCTGGGTGAGGCGCTGCTTGATCGCCGCTTCGTGCGTGGTGACGCAGCCCGAGGTCGCGAGCACGACCGCAGCCAGCGCGACCACGGGGAGCGCTCTCACTCCGAGTGGCCCCTGCCGCCGCCCCGGAATTCGACCAACCGGTACACCCAGCCGTCGGGCCCCTGCACGGCGACCTTGCCGAGGCTGGGCGCGTAGTAGTGCGTGTAGGCCTCGCCGCCCGCGTCGGGCACCTCGAGCACCGCCAGGCAGTGATCGACGACCATGCCGTTGGGGAGCTCGACCTGCGCCTCGAGCGCGACCACCTCGAAGGAAGAGGGCTTGAAGCCACCGCGCTCGATGGAGGCGACCTCGAGCCAGCGCGTGCCGCGGGACATCACGCCGGGCAGGACCACCGCCTCATGTTCACCGCGCAGGCCGCTGCGCTCGAGCCACGCGCCTTCCTTCACCCGCCAGGCTGCGCTCCCGGAGGTCTTGCCCAGCGAGAGGCTCACCTGCGCTCTCCAGTCCAGAAAGCTGACGATGCTGACCCGGCCCTTGCCCTTGCCCAGCTGGTAGGTCCACTGCGCCCCGGCGCGCTGCACGAAGTACTCCGCGCCCAGGCGCGAGGCCTCGCTGGTGGCGCTGGTGGGAGGACGGGCGACCTGGGCAAAGGCGACGGACGAGAGGCAGAGGAGGACAAGCCAAACCTTCACGCGGGGGACTCTCTCCCGCGGGGAGTCGGCTCGCAATCTCCGTCAGGGACCTGGCGGGCGAGCCGCAGCCATGCACAGGAACTCTCCAGCCCGGGCAGTCTCGCTTAAGGTTGCCGGCCTCGTGGCGAACTCGACCCAGGAGCTCCTGGCCGCGCTGACCGGCTTCCGCTCTGCGCCCGATCGCGTGGCGCGGCTGCCCGAGCTCGTGCGCCTGGCGCGCGAGGCCGACTCGCTCGACGAGCTCGCCGAGGTGGTGGAGGACGAGTCGGAGCTGGTCGAGAACCCCTCGGTGCTCTCTGCGTTGCTGCGCTGCTGCGCCCGCCTGCGCGAGGAGCTGCAACAGCCGCAGAAGGCGA
>VFKJ01000141.1 GCA_009885595.1 Myxococcales bacterium
CTGCGGCGGGCGCGGGCTGCGCCGAGGCTCCGGAAGAGAAGACCAGCAACAGCGACGAGGCCAACCCGGCACGGGCGAAGGGCTTCATGCTTCAAGTCATAGTCCGCTCTGGCTTGCGCGAAGAACCGTCTCCGCGCGAGCCAAGAGTTGCGCTTCTCTGTGCGTGAAACGACTGTCTGCAAACGTTGCGTACGCGCTGCATTCCAAAGTTTGCGCGGCGGGCCGAGGTGTTATGGGAAATGGTCAACACTTCCCGCCCCGGAGTCGCAACGCATGCTCAAAGTGCTCTTCACCACGGTGTCGCGAAGCCTGATCAGCCTCGCGGGCGTCGTGCTCACCACCATCAGCGCCGTGCTCTTCCTCTCGCTCTTCGCCATCGAAGAGTTCGGCGCCGCTCAGCACGGCGCCTACACCGGCATCATCGCGTTCATCATCATCCCCTCGGTGTTCGTGACGGGGCTGGCGCTGATTCCGGTGGGCGTCGCGCTGTTGCGCCGCGCCGATCGCAAACGCCTGGCGAAGGGTGAGCCGGAGCCGAAGGCGCCGGTGATCGACTTCAACCTGCCGCGCACGCGCTTGATCGTGGCGGTGGTGGCGGTGCTGACCATCGTGAACGTCGTCATCATCGCGACCGGCACCTACAAGGGCGTGGAGACGATGGAGAGCACCGAGTTCTGCGGCGGCGCCTGCCACTCGGTGATGAGCCCTGAGCTGACCACCTACAACCGCTCCGCCCACTCCCGGGTGCGCTGCACCCAGTGCCACATCGGCCCCGGCGCGAACTGGTTCGTGAAGAGCAAGCTCTCGGGAAGCTGGCAGCTGGTGTCGGTGGCGCTCGATCTCTACCCGCGCCCCATCCCCACCCCGGTGGAGAACCTGCGCCCGGCCCGGGAGACCTGCGAGCAGTGCCACCTGCCCACCCGCTTCGTGGGAGACAAGCTGCGCGTCATCACCCGCCACGCGGAAGACGAGGCCAACACCCCCAAGAAGACGGTGCTGATGATGAAGGTGGGCGGGGTGCGGGAAGGCGGCACGGGCAAGGGGGTGCATTGGCACGTCGACCTGGCGAACACGGTGCGCTACCGCGGCGACAAGCGGCGCCTCTACGTCTCGGAGATCGAGCTCAACCTGCCGGACGGCGGCACCCGCTCGTACAAGAACGAAGCAGGCCCGCCGACCGACGGCGGCGTGGTGGTGATGAACGAGGAGTGGCGCACCATGGACTGCGTCGACTGCCACAACCGCCCCACCCACGTGTACCAGCGGCCCATCGACGAGCTCGACCAGGCGCTCAACCTCGGCGAGCTCGACCTCTCGCTGCCCTTCATCCGCCGCGAGGGCCTGCGCGTCCTGCGGGGCAGCTACGCCAGCTGGGAACTGGCGCAGGCGGGCATCAAGAAGGAGCTGCAGGACTTCTACGCGACGAACCACCCCGACCTCGTGAAGGCTGAGCCCCAGAAGATCGAGGCCGCCGCCGCCGCGCTCTTCGCCATCTACAAGCGCAACGTATTCCCCACGATGAACATCACCTGGGGCACCTACCCGAGCTTCCGCGACCACTTCGACGACAGCGGCTGCTTCCGCTGCCACGTGAGCGACATGAAGTCCGCCGACGGCAAGAAGGTCTCCCAGAAGTGCGACCTCTGCCACACCACCCTGGCCGAAGAGGAAGAGGACCCCGAGATCCTCCAGATGCTCAGCGGGGAGTGAGTGGTCGTATAAGCTTGACGCATGTAGTCATTGCGTCAAATAAGGCGCATTGAATCTGTCCTGTGTAAGCCCGTCCATGGACGC
>VFKJ01000561.1 GCA_009885595.1 Myxococcales bacterium
CCGCCTTCTCCTTCCACGATGTGGACGCGCGGCGACTGCTTGCCAAACCAATCGCGCAGGGCCAGGGCCAGCCCCAGCGACGAGGCCATGCCGACCCCGGAGGCGCCGGTGGACAGCTTGACGAACGGGGTGGCCGGCGTGGGGTGACCATCGAGGGCCCGCGCCTGCAGTTCCCTGAAGAGCGGGGTGTCGTTGGCCGGGTTGCGGCGGAAGCCCAGGAGATCCTCGAGGCGCAGCTGGTCCTTCTTCGACGAGGGCAGCAGCTTCGGCGCCGAGAGGCGGATGATCTCATTGCGCAGCGCCCACAGGGCGTACAGGCCCAGGGCCTTGTGGCCCGCGGCGTAGGAGATCACGTCGGCGTCTTCGCGATCGGGCTGGGCGAAGTCGTAGTCCATGGTGTCGAACAGCAGCATCGACACGAAGCGGCCCGAGGAGATCGACCCGCCGGGGTGACCGGACAGCGGCGCGTAGTTGTAGAGCATGGCGCACAGCGACCGGTACACGAGGTCGAGCCGCTCGAAGGCCTGCAGCTCTTCCGGCGAGAGGGGCGCACCGTCGAGCTCTCCCATCCACTGGGCCCGGCGTGGGCCGAAGCGGGGGCTCATGACGTCCTCCGTTCATTCATGAAGCTGACGAAGCCGGCGCGATCCTGCGAGGCCGTCGCGATTCGTTTCACGGCCTCGGCGAGGTCGTCGATGGCGGTGGCGATGGAGAGGCGCAGGTAGTGTTTGCCGTCCGTGCCGATGACGCCGAACGAGCGTCGGTCGAGCGTGGCCACCTGGTAGCGATAGAGCAGGAACGTCTGGAACAGCGTGGAGGGAGAGCTCCGCTCGCGGACCTCGGCCGGCAGGCTCTGGAATGCATCGAGCACGCCCAGCGACTTGCAGAGGCCGGCGATGTTGGGGAACACGTAGAAGGCGCCGCCGGGGTTGCGGCAGGTGATGCCGTCGATCGCGTTGAGTGCCTTCACCACCAGATCGCGCCGCGCCTGAAACGCCGAGATCATCTTGTCGATGCCCGGCTGGCTCAAGGGCGACTCGAGCGCAACCCGGGCCCCGTGCTGGTTGTAGGCCGCGGTGCAGGAGAAATAGTTGATGTTCATGGTGCGGAAGACCGCCGCCTCTTCGGCGGTGGGGAACACGGCCCAGCCGACGCGACCACCGGTCCAGCCATACGACTTCGACACGCCACCGACGATGATGGTCCGCGCTGCCATGCCCGGCATGGAGGCGATGGAGTGGTGTTTGGCACCGTCGAAGATGATGTCTTCGTAGATCTCGTCTGCGTAGACGCGCATCGAGGGCGGCGCCACGCGATGGATCAGGTCCGCGATCTCCTCGAGCTGGGCGTGCGTGGCCACGCCGCCGGTCGGGTTGGACGGCCAGTTCAAGTACAGGAGCTTGGTGCGGCTGCTCAGGAGCGGCTCGATGTCGCCCGCTCGACAGCTGAACTCGTTCTCTTCCAGCAGGTGCAGCGGGACGGGCTGGGCTTCCATGAAGCGGGTGAAGGACTCGTAGATGGGGAAGCCAGGGCTCGGGTAGACGACCTCGTCGCCCGCGTCGCAGTAGACCTGTTGGGCGAAACCGATGGGCGGCTTCGCGCCGGGGAAGACCACCACCCGGTCAGGGGTGATCTTCAGGCCGCGCCGGTCGCCCATGGTCCTGGCGACGGCCTGGCGCAGCGGCTCGATGCCCTGCGGGTCGCAGTAGTGGGTCTGGTCGGCGTCGATCTGCCGCTTCACCTCGGCGGCGATGTGCTCGGGCAGCGCAAAGTCGGGCTCTCCGAGGTTGCACTTGATCACCCGCTCCCCGGTCTGTTCGACCTCCTGGATCCACGGGCCGATCTTGAAGGCGTTCTCTGTTCCGAGCGCGGCGAGACGGCGGGCGTAGAGGGTCGGCGGCTTGGGCATGGTGCTCCTCGGCGAGTCAACCAACGCTCAGGACCGCCCCGGGACGGCGGGCGCTGGTCGTCGCAACGTAGAGGAGCGGGATCAGGTAAGAGCGTGACCCGCGTCAATTCTCCCCTTACTTGACCTCGTCATTCCTAATGATTGAGGTCCTCTTGGCCTTCGAAGTGGCTCGAGCTGGACGCCTTATTCAGGGAGTAGGCATCGAGGAAATCCACGCCTCGATCAGCGCCACGCCCTCGGGGTCGACCAGGTTGCGCGCGAGCGGCGGCATGCGCAGGTCGGGGTTGGTGCTCTTCATGCGCGCGAGCAACAGCGAGCGGCCGGGGTTGCCCGGTGCGATCAGCGGCGCGGACGCCAGGTTGAGCGCGCGCGCCATCGGACCGTTGTGGTGCGGCGCGTTGACCAGGCCGCGATCTGCCAGGGGCACTCCGTAGTTCGCGTTCCAGGTCTCGCCGCCGCCGAGGTAGCTGGCGCCGGGGTGATGACAGCCTGCGCAGTTCGCCGCGAGGTACGCGGTGGCGCGCTGCTCGAGGGTCGCCGTGGTGTCCGCGGGCTGCGGGAGCGCCGGCGGCAGGTTCGCCAGGGTGGTCGCCGAGAAGAGGCCGCGGGTGGCGAGCATCCCCAATTGGTCGTCGCGGCGCAGCTGC
>VFKJ01000020.1 GCA_009885595.1 Myxococcales bacterium
CCGAGCGCACCACCAACCCATCCAGCTTCCGGCGGGAACGCCCATCGAGGCGCCTCCCAGCGCGATCGTGGTACTCGCGCAGCGCCTCGGTGCGGGTGCTGAGGCGGGCATGGTTCCACTTGTGATCGAGCACGTCGATGCGCTCGACGATCTCTCCACCGAGCTGGGCGCGCTCGGCCTTCGCGGCCTCCACCACCTTCTCCTGCTCAGCGGGCGACAGCGCCGCGAACGCGCCTGGATCGAGGGTCACCTGCTTCGGAGCCTCACCCCACAGCGCCGACGGGCTGGCCGACCTCGAGAGGTTTTCGCCCCTGGGCACCAGCTCCTTCGGGGGCGCGGCCTGGCCGGCGTAGTCGGTGACGGGGCCCCGGGTGGGAACCGCCACGGGCGCGGCGACGCTGGCACGGCCGACGGCCTGGGCCCTGGGGGTGCTGGTGACGGAAGTCGAGCGCTCGATCTTCGGCATGGGCGCGCATGGTATCAGCACGGCCATGTCTGCACCCGTCGCGGTGATTCCCTCGCGCTATGCCGCTTCGCGCTTTCCGGGCAAGCCGCTGGCATTGATCAGCGGCAAGCCGATGGTGCAGCACGTGGTCGAGCGCTGCCTGGAGGCGAGGTGTTTCTCGAAGGTGGTGGTGGCGACCGATGACGAGCGCATCCTCGCGGCGGTGAAGGCGTTCGGCGGCGAGGCGATGATGACCTCGCCCGCCTGCGCGTCCGGCACCGATCGGGTGGCGGAGGTCGCGCACGGGCTGGGGCTCTCGGGCGACGAGGTGGTGATCAACGTGCAAGGCGACGAGCCGGCCGTGCATCCCCGCGCGCTGGCGACGCTCGCGAGCGCCTTCACAGATCCCACGGTGGAGATGGCGACGCTGGTGCGCGCGCTGAAAGACGCCGAGCGCCCCAACCCCAACGTGGTGAAGGCGGTGCTCGATGAGCGGGGCAACGCGCTCTACTTCTCCCGCGCCGATCTGCCGTACCAGCGCGATGCGGGCGCGGGTCCCGAGCGCTGGGCGCATGTCGGGCTCTACGGCTACCGGGCGCGGGTGCTCAGCCGCCTGGCCACCCTGCCCCCCACCTCGCTGGAGAAGGCCGAGTCACTCGAGCAGCTGCGCGCGCTGGGCCACGGCATCCGCATCGCCTGCCTGGTGACCCTGCACGAGAGCCAGTCGGTGGACCGCCCCGAAGACGTGCCGTTGGCTGAAGCGGCGCTGGCCCGGTTGGCGTGATAGCTCACCTGGCATGTCCACTCCTTCGCTGACCCAGGCGCTGGGCCTCTTCTTCCAGGCGCACCCGTGGCACGGCGTGACTCCGGGCGAGAAGGCCCCGGAGATCGTCACCAGCTACATCGAGATGGTCCCCACCGACGTCGTCAAATACGAGGTCGACAAGAACACCGGCATCTTGAAGCTCGATCGGCCGCAGCGGTACTCGAACCAGCCGCCCTGCCTGTACGGCTTCATTCCCCGCACCCTGTGCGACACCAAGGTAGGCGAGCGCTGCTCCACCCGGCTGGGGCGCACCGGCATCAGCGGCGATCAAGATCCCATCGACATCTGCGTGCTCACCGAGAAGCCCATTCAGCACGGCGCCATCCTGGTGGAGGCGATCCCCATCGGGGGCTTCCGGATGATCGACAGCAACCAGGCCGACGACAAGATCATCGCGGTGCTCAAGGGCGACAACGTCTACGGCGGCTGGAAGGACGTGAAGGACGTGCCGCCGCAGCTGATCGACCGGCTCCGTCACTACTTCCTCACCTACAAGGCGATGCCCGACGCGCCCACGCCCCCGGTGGAGATCGCCGAGACCTACGATCGCGCCGAGGCCCTGGAGACCATCCAGAAGTCCTTCGAGGACTACCGCACGAAGTACGGGCAGCTGACCGACCTGTTCGCGCCCAACCGCTAGGATCCCCATTTTCGGTGACGTCGGAGAGGGAGAGGGGACCTCTTCGCGCGTATGTTCCGGCCCGCGAACCATGGCGCGACTGACGCTCATGCTGATGCTGGCAGCCTGCACCGCGCGGGCGGCTGAGCTCACGCCCATCACCCTGCAGCTCAAGTGGCGACACCAGTTTCAGTTCGCCGGCTACTACCTGGCCGAGGCGCGCGGGTACTACCGCGCGGCCGGGCTCGAGGTGCGCTTCGTCGAGGCCACTCCGGGAATGAAGCCCATCGACGAGGTGCTCTCCGGCAACGCGCAGTTCGGCGTGGGCACCACCGACCTGCTCCTCTACCGGTACGAGAAGAAGAAGGTGGTCGCGCTGGCCGCCATCTTCCAACACTCGCCCATCGCGTTGATGACGCTGGAGGGCGTGGGCCGGCCGCTGGTGTCTCTCAAGGGGACCCGGGTGATGGTCGAGCCGCACTCGGCCGAGCTGACCGCGTTCCTGAACCGCGAGGGCCTGGGCCCCGGCGCCGTGGAGCAGGTCGAGCACTCCTTCGATCCCACCGACCTCATCGAGCGCCGGGTCGAGGCGATGTCCGTCTACGTGACCGACGAGCCGTGGACGCTCTCCAGCCAGGGCGTGCCCTACGCGCTGTTCACCCCGCGCAGCGCGGGCATCGACTTCTACGGAGACACGCTCTTCACCACCGAGAGCTACCTGCTCGCCCACCCCGAGGTGGTGAGCGCGTTCCGGGAAGCGAGCCTGCGGGGGTGGCGCGAGGCGATGGCCGACCCCGACGCGGCGATCGATCTCATCGTCCAGCGCTCGAGTCGAAAGTCGCGCGCGCAGCTCCTGTTCGAGGCCGACGCGATGGCGCCGCTGCTCCAGTTCGACCTGGTCGAGCCCGGCTACATGAGCGCCGCGCGCTGGAGGAACATCGCTGAGGTGTACACCGAGGCGGGGCTGCTGCCGCCCGGCCTCGAGCTGGAAGGCTTCCTCTACGCGGCCCCTGCCCCCACGCCCCGCTGGGTGGTGGTGGCGCTGGCCTCGCTCATCGGGCTCGCGCTGATGCTGGCGGTGGGCGCCGCGGCGATCGCCCAGTCCAACCGGCGCACCCGGGAAAGCGAGGCGCGCTTCCGCACCCTGTTCGAGCGCTCGGCCGATCCGTGCTTCCTGCTGCGCGAGGGGAAGATCATCGACTGCAACCTCGCGGCCGCGCGGGCCCTGGGCTTTGGCAGCAACGCCGAGCTGGTGGGGCTGAGCCCGGTGGCGATCTCCCCGCCCACCCAGGCCGAAGGCCGCCCCTCGAAGGAGCTCGCCGCCGCCTACATGGCCCAGGCCCTGCGAGAGGGCGTGCATCGCTACGAGTGGGATCTGCGCCACGTCGACGGTCACCTGGTGCCCATGCGCTTCACCCTGGCCAAGATGCGGCTCGACGGCTCTGACGCGCTCTTCGCCAGCGCCCAGGACATCTCGGAGACGCGCAAGCTCGAGGTCTCGCTGCGCCTGGCGTCTGCCGAGGCGGGCGCGGCCAGCCGGCTCAAGAGCCAGTTCCTGGCCAACATGTCCCACGAGGTCCGCACCCCGCTGGCGGCGATCATGGGCGTCGCGGAGCTGGGGAAGAGCGCGCAGACCGTCGACGAGGCGAAGGCGCTCTTCGCCATCGTGGCGGGCGCGGGGCAGACGCTGCTCTCGCTGGCGAACGATCTGCTCGACGTCTCCCGGCTCGACGCCGGGCGAATGCGCATCGAGGACGGCCCGGTCGACGTGCAGGCGCTGGTGGCCCAGAGCGTGGGCTTGCTCGAGGCGCAGGCGAAGGCGAAGGGGCTCACCCTCGAGACCCAGTTCATGCCGGAGCAGCCGGTGACGGTGAGGGGCGATCGGGTGCGGCTCGGGCAGGTGCTCACGAACCTCCTCTCCAACGCGGTGAAGTTCACCGAGGTGGGCGGGGTGACCGTGCAGGCGATGGCCCTCGACGGGGTGCTGCGGCTCAACGTGGTGGACACCGGGGTCGGTCTCTCCCCGGCGCAGCAGGAGAAGCTGTTTCAGCCCTTCAGCCAGGTCGACGAGAGCGCGACGCGGCGCCACGGCGGGGCGGGGCTCGGCCTGGCGTTGAGCCGGCAGATCACCAAGCTGATGGGCGGCGAGCTGACCCTGGAGAGCGCGCCGGGGCGCGGCAGCACCTTCACCTGCACCGTGCCGGCGGCGGTGGTCGAGCCGGCGAGCGCAGCCGAGGTGAAGCCGGCCGCCGCCGTCGATCTGACCTCGCTGCGGGTGTTGGTGGTGGACGACAACCGGGTCAACCAACTGCTCGCCACCAGCTTGCTGCGCAAAGCGGGCGCCTCTGCGGAGGTCTCGGAGAATGGGCTGCTGGCCATCGCCCGGCTGGAGCGCGGGCCGACGGACTTCGACGTGGTGCTGATGGACCTGCAGATGCCCGAGCTGGACGGCCTCGAGACCACCCGGGAGCTGCGCCGGCGGCCGCAGTTCGAGAAGCTGCCGATCGTCGCGCTCACGGCCCACGCGCTGGAAGAAGAGCGGGCGCGCTGCCTGGCGGCGGGAATGAACGAGTACCTCTCGAAGCCGATCGAGGTGGCCACCTTCTACGCCACGCTGCGGCAGTACCTTCGTTCCTGAACGACCTGCCCGGTCGGCTACTGCACCACGCGCAGCCGCAACACCGAGGGTCCCCCCAGCTCGAGCGTCTGCTCGGCCAGCAGCGGCGTCTTGCTGCGAAACCACGGCTCTTCGGTGTTGAGGTGCGCGGAGAGCGCGGGATGGTTCGACGAGCTCACCCACAGGCCCAGTCGATGACCTGGCTGCAGCACCCACTCGGTGGGGAAGAAATCGATCTCGAGCTGGCGCACCGAGTGGGGCTGGTAGGGCACCCACTGCTCGTCGCGGGAGGTGGGCAGCCGCAGGGTGGCGGCGCCATCGGTGACGTGCACCGCGTTCCCCTCGGCGTCGATGTCGACCAGCTTCCCGTAGAACGCGGTGTCCTTCGCCGAAGAGCGCGCGCTCAGCTCGAGGCGCATCACCCCGGCGATGCGCCTGGGCGTGGTGAGCACCGGGGTCACGAAGCGCACCACGTCACCGCGAGAACAGTCCCACGTCTGGCGCAGCGGCCCCGGGGTGAGCGTGCCCGCCACCAGCAGCTTGAGGCCCAGCCCTCGCGCGCCCCCTTCGCTGGGCCACGGCCGCAGCGGGTTGTAGCGATACGACAGCAGCGACGGCGTCCCGGCCTCTCCACCGAGCTGCCGCTGAGCGCAGGGCGTGGCTTCAGTCTGTCGAGGCTGCAGCACCAGCAGCTCGTCCTTCGTGGGAGGCGGCCAGGTCTGGCGGTGCACGGGTTCGAGCTCACCTCGGGCCCAGCTCGTCACGCCGGTCTCAGGGAAGGGCAGCGGCACGCCCTTGAGGTGATGGAGCAACCACGGCACCGGCAGCTTCCACAGGTATTGCCCTTCGGCCTTGGGCATCTGCACGTCGCCCGGCTGCATGCCGACGTGGCTGGTGGGGAGCAGCGCGAGGTGGCTGCGCTCGCGGCTCCCCAGGCGGGAGAAGGTGTCGAGCCCCGCGACCAGGAACGGATCGTCGAAGCCCTCGATGTAGAGCACCGGCAGCTGGATGTGGGGCGGCACGTCCTTGAACTTCTGGTTCGCCGCCAACATCCAGATCGGCGACGTGGGCAGCGCCGCGTCGAGCCACTCGCGGTACCACTCGCGCTTGCCGCCGAAGGCCGCTTCGTCGCACTCGAGGTGCGGGCGGTGCGCGAGGGCGAGCTCGAAGCTCC
>VFKJ01000463.1 GCA_009885595.1 Myxococcales bacterium
CTCTCCCGGCTCGTCGGTGAAGGCGTCACCGTCGCCTGGGCTGGCGACCCGAAGCTCTGGCCCGTGCGCGTCGACCCCTCTCAGGTCGACCAGCTGCTCACCAACCTCTGCGCCAACGCGCGCGACGCGATGAAAGGCAAGGGCACCATCGCCCTCTCCACCGCCAACCTGCTGCTCGACGAGCCGGGAGAGGAGCTTGAGCGCGCCGGTGACGGTGGCGTTGAGGTCGACCACCCGCGGGCTGCTCGGTTGGCGCCGGGCGAAGGTGAGCAACTGCCTCGTGAGCGCGGCGGAGCGGAGGGCGGCGTCCCGACTCTCTTCCAGGAAGCCGTGGGCAGGGTGTCCCTCGCCGACGCGCTCCAGGGCCACGTCGAGGCTGCTCAAGATGACGGTGAGCAGGTTGTTGAAGTCGTGCGCGAGCCCGCCTGCGAGGCGACCCACCGACTCGAGCTTGCGCGCTTGATCGAGCTGCGCGCGCAGCAGCTCCCGTTCCGCGGCGGACTCGAACACCTCCAGCGCGAAGGAGAGATCGTCGCCCACCTGCTGCAGCAGCTGGCACTCGCGCTCGGAGAAGAAGCCGGGCTCCGCGGCGTAGAGACTCAAGGCCCCCACCGGGCGGCCGCGCATGCGCAGGGGAATCGCCGCGGACGAGAGATAGCCGCGGGCCAGCGCGCGCTGCTGCCAGGGCAGCATGCGCTTCTCGGCGGCGATGTCGGCGCACACGTCGAGCAGCCCTTCGCGCACCGCGATGCCGGTGGGGCCGCCAGAGAGGCGCACGTCGCGCGTGTCGATGACCAGGTCGTCGAGGTAGCCGTCGATGTGGCCGGCCTGGGCCACCGGCCGCACCAGCCCGTCCTGGTCGAGCAGGCCCACCCACGCCATGTGGAAGCCGAAGTCGGTGGCCGCCCGGCAGGCGCTCTCGAAGAGCTCGGCGCGGCTCTTCACCTGCACGACGAAGTGGTTGAGCTGACTGAGCAGCGCGTAGAGTCGGCTGATGTGCAGCAGCTCGGCGGTGGCGCGCTGGCGGGCGCTGACGTCGCGCGCGAAGAGGCAGGTGAGTTCGCCCTCACCCAGGCCGAAGCGGCTGGCGCACAGCTCTTTGGAGACCCGTCGGCCGTCTTTGGTGAGCAGCACCCGCTCGAAGGGCTCGCTGGGGAACGGCCCTTCGTCGAAGCGGCGAGCCTGGGCATCGAGGGCCTGCAGCGGCAGCGCGAGCAGCTCGGCGCGGGTGTAGCCCAGGTTCTTCGCCGCGGCCTCGTTGACCCAGGCCAGCGTGCCGTCGCGGCGAACGATGAAGACTTCTTCGTTGGCGCGCTCGAGCAGAATTTCGAACTGCGGCGGTGAGCCGGGCGCCCCCCCAGGGTCATCCATGCGCAAAGGCTGCGCGCATTTCGGGCGACGAGCAACGCGCGAAGTTCGAAATTCTCGGCCAGAGTGTGGCGCCGTGAACGACCGCGCTCTGTCTCTCGTTACGTTGATCCTGATCACCGGGTGTCCGATTGCGCCCAGCGAAGTGGAAGCGACCATCACGCTGGGCGCGAAGGACGTGAAGTACCGCGCGACGCTCAGGGACATGCGGGTGCTCAGCGGCGGGCAGCCCTCGGCGCTGCAGGTGGTCTCGGAGGTGGCAGAGCCGCCGGCCGCGATGCTGGAGGAGATGGGGTGGCTGGGGAAGCCGTCGACCTACCGCTGGCGTCCGACCGATGGCGGCGTCGATCTCGAGCTCGAGGGCACGTTCCCGCGGGCGGAGTGGGACCGCTGCGCGCAGGCGAAGTGCGACGGCGGCGTGGGGTGTGACTCGTTTCCCTTCGAGCGCTGTGGCGGCGCGTATCGGCTGGCAGACCCACAGCTCGAGCGGTTGGGGAACACGCCGCCGTCCTGGCCACTCGACGCGCAGGTGCTGACCTTCCGCGCGAAGAACGCGGAAGAGGTGACGCGCAGCGGCGTCTCGGCGGGGCCGACGTGGGCGGTGTTCTCGGTGCAGCCCGAGGAAGGTCGGAACGCCTCGCAGTGGCTGCACGACTTCACCGAGGCGCACGAGGGTGGCGCGCTGCCTGAGGTGAAGAAGCTGCTGGGCGTGCCGGCGTTCGGGAACGCGGACCTGCAGCGCGTGGTGGCGGAAGGGGTGCGCACGGCGCGGCAGCGGTTGTTGTGGGCAGTGCTCAGCGACTCCGAGGCGGGAATGGAGTTGCCCGATCCGCCCGGGGGGCGCCCGTACCTGTTCACGAACCCCTACCGCGTGTTCAAGCCCAAGAAGCTCTCCAGCCTGGCGGCGTACAAGCTGCGCGTCGCCTACGACGTCGCCCACCAGGGGTGGATGGCCGGCGGCGTGCTCGCGGAGAACGTCGAGCTGATCAAGGCGGCGTGCAAGGACAAGAGCGTCGGTGAGAAGACCTGCACGCTGCTTCAGGCCGGGCCGGCGTCAGCCCGGCGATAGCAGCGCGTTCTCCTTCAGGCGAGCCGCCGAGCCGATGCGGACTGCGCGGCGCGGCGCGCGAAGGCGAAGAACTGCGGGGCGAGCTTCGAGGGCAGGTGCGCCACCAGCAGCGTCACGCGCGGGTGCGCGGGCGCCCAGACGAGGAACAGCTCCTCGAGGAACTCGTCACCGAGGTCGACCACGCCGGTGAAGTCGAGCGTCACCTGGCCCGCCACCACGTCGAGCAACAGCAGCCGCGCGGAGAGGCGGTAGAAGCTGCCCGCGGTCGCCACCTGCACGCGCTGCCGGAGCGGCGCGATCTTCTGGTACCGCGCCGCCCGCGCCTTCCCGCGGCGACGCAGGGTGCCGTCTTTGATCAGCGGGCTCAGGTGACGGTGAACGGCCTGGCGCGAGATGCCGGCGGCCTTCGCGAGCTCGGTGCTGGAGAACGGGTGGCCGGAGTCGATGAACTTCTGCAGCAGCTGGTTGACGATTGCGCTCACGGGCCGATGGTACGGGCGTGGGCGCGGCGGGCAATTTTCCGACGATTCTCCCTCGCCCCCAAGGGGGGAGAGGGTCGGGGAGAGGGGCAGACAATCGTCCCACCTTGACGATTCGGACGATTCTCCCGGGGCGAATCGTCCGCCCAGCGCCGGTTGACGATTTGAGTATCGTCCCCGCTCTGATGCGAATCACCATCCTCGCTCCCGGAAGCCGCGGCGACCTCCAGCCCTACCTGGCGCTCGGGGTGGGCCTGAAGCGCGCCGGCCACGCGGTAGCGGTGGTGACCACGATGGACCACGACGCGCTGGTGAGACGCTTCGGGCTCGAGCTGTTCTCGGTGCCGGTGAACGTGCAGGCGGCGCTGCAGAGCCGGAGCGCGAGCGCGGCGGTCGAGGGGGGCGGGCTCATCTCCTCGTTTCGCGAGCTGGCGAAGATCGCCGAACGGGCCACCCGGCTGACGGCGGAGCTTTCGCTGGAGGCGGCTCGCGGCGCCGACGCCATCGTCGTCAACTTCGGCGGCGCGTACCTCGGCGAGAGCCTGGCGCGGAAGCTGAAGGTGCCGCTGGTGCAGGCCTTCAACGTGCCGCTCACGCCGACGGCCGCGTTCCAAGGCGTGCTGGTGCCTGGACTCGACTTCGGCCCGCGCACGCGCTGGTTGGGCCACCTGCTCTCCCGCGCGGCGATCTTCATGACGGCGCGCGGCTCGCTCAAGGCCACGCGCCAGGAGGTGCTGGGCGACGACAGGCCGGTGGTCTTCTCCTCGCGCTTTCCCGGGCTGGTCGAAGGGCCGCTGCTGTACGGCTACAGCCCGGCGTTCCTGCCGCGCGGGCCTGAGTGGGGCGAGGACGTCGAGGTCACGGGCACCTGGTTCACCGATGAGCCCGAGGGCTTCGAGCCTCCGCCCGCCCTGACTGAGTTCCTCGCGGCCGGTCCGCCGCCGGTGTGCATCGGCTTCGGCAGCATGAGCCTGGAGAACCCGCAGGCCACCACGGCGCTCGTGCTCGAGGCGGTGAAGGCGGCGGGCGGGCGCGCGGTGTTGCTCGCGGGTTGGGGCGGGTTGAAGACCCTCGAGCTTCCGCGCGAGGTGATCGCGCTCGAGTCGGCACCGCACTCGTTTCTGTACCCGAGGTGCAGCGCGGTCGTGCATCACGGCGGCGCGGGGACCACGGCGGCGGCGCTGCGGGCGGGCGTGCCGGCGGTGGTGGTGCCGTTTCACGGTGATCAGTTCTTCTGGGCCCGGCGCGTTCACGAGGTCGGCACGGGGCCGAAGGCCGTGCTGCGCAAGAAGCTCACCGCGCAGGCGCTCGCGACGGCGTTGAAGGAAGCGACGTCGAACGCGGGAATGGTCGAGAAGGCGCGCCTGCTGGGTGAGCAGGTGCGCGCGGAGGATGGCGTGGGCAGGGCGGTGGCGGCGATCACGCGCATCGCGCGCGGGAAGTGAGTCGGGAGCGGGACGCGGGCGGGTAGGTGCTCGGGCCCGGCATCGCTTTGGCCAGGAGCCTGGCGGGCCGTGGCCCGGTGGCTCATCAGCGACCACTGCTGTCGATCCCCCCGGAATTGCGGGCTTTCGCCAATCTCGTCGTACCCCGCGGGTAGGCCGCTGCGCGTCGCTGTCAGGGGTATCGGCTAGGACTTGCGAGGCCGACTGGAGGGCTGGTGTGGCGGGGTGGACGGGGAGCATCAAGCGCAGCGGAAGTATGTGCCGCGGAAGCGGGAGACGGTGCTGCAGGTGGCGCTGCAGGAGGGGCTCCCGGCGCTGCTGGCGAGCACGGCCGAGACGGGCGGGTTGCCGGGCTTCGTGGTGCGGGAATTCCGAGCGGCCACGACGTGCGGCGACGTGGAGCAGGGCTTCGCGTGGGTGAAGTGCAACCAGTGCGGCGAGGAACTGCACGTGGCCTTCACCTGTCGAGCGCGGACGGTGTGCCCTTCCTGCACCGCACGACGGGCGGCCTGCACCGCCGCGCATCTGGTGGACCAGGTGCTGCCGAAGGTGGCGTACCGCCAGTGGACGCTCGCCTTCCCGCGGAGCCTGAAGCTGGCGCTGGCGTGGAACCCGGCCCTGCTGGGGGCGGCGCTGCGCGTCTTCGTGGCGGGCCTCTTTGCGTGGCAGCGCCGGCGGGCGCGGGAGTTGGGCTGCGAAGCGCCGAAAGGCGGCGCCATCGCCTTCGTGCAGAACTTCACGGGGGCCTTGCTGCTGCACCCTCATGCCCACGTCCTCGTGCCGGAAGGTGTCTTCTGTGGAGAGGACGCGACCTTCGTTCCGCTGCCACCGCCGGACGACGCGGAGGTGGAAGCCCTGCTGCGGAAGGTGGCCAGGAAGGTGCGGAAGCTGGCGCAGGCTGCGTACCCCGACGGCCTGCCGCACGCGGAGGACGGCCAGGCGGTGCTGGCTGCCGCCTCCGTCCAGACGAAGCTGCCCTGGGGCGACGAAGAGGCGGCTTGGCCGAGGAAGGAGCGGCGCTGCGCCTTCCTGGAGGGCTTCTCCCTGCACGCCAACACCTGGGTGCACGCGAATGACAGGGCGAGCCTGGAGACGTTGTGTCGCTACGGCGCGCGGCCTCGGCACGCCGAACGTCAGCTTGAAGCACCGGGTCGCTGAGCGGGTCGGCATGACTTCTCAATCGGCATCGTCAGGTGATTCGACCTCATTCGCGACGGCCTATGTTTCTGGCGTCGCAGCGCTGGTGCTCAGCGAATTTCCAGATCTGAGGGACAGACCGGAATGCCTGAAGGCCCTCCTCATGCGCAACGGCCAGGGCGTCGCAGGCAAGCCGATCGGCGGCAAGGGGCGTTTGCACATGTTCGATGCCGTCACAAACGCCACGCCGGCGCCAACTCCAGACGGCTGCCCGAGGTAGCTTCCATGCGATTCGCGCTACCGCTAGCGGTTCTTCTCGCTGTTTCGTGTGTGCGGCTCGAAGGGGCTCCGTGCACCGAGGAGTTTTGGAACAGGAGACCGAGCTGGGCCGAGGAGTACTGGACCCAAACGCACCTCAGCGACGACACGAGCTGTTCGACCGCAGCCGATTGCCCTCATTCTCTTCAGTACTGCGTCGAGGGGCGGTGCCGCGCGTGGTGCGACGGCACTCAGCGAGCCGCCGCGACTGCCCCCGAGTGTCCGGGAGAGGAGTTCTGCGCCCTGACAGTGGCAGGAACCTCGTACCCCCACGCTTCAGGCATTTGTCGGCAGATGCGAGGTCCGGACGTCTACAACTCGTGGAGTGACGTCGAACCCGACAGCCGAATGATGCTGGGTGGCGTCTGCATGCCGCCACAAAGC
>VFKJ01000449.1 GCA_009885595.1 Myxococcales bacterium
ACACCGCCATCTTGAGCGCCGTGAAGAAGGGCGCGCTCGCGCAGGTGAAAGACGTGGTGATCGTCGCGACCGGCAGCTACCCCGCGGAGCGTAACGACGCGCTGCTCGCGGCGGCGGGCGGCAAGGCGCGCCTGCAGACCCTGGTGCCGCGCCAGGGAATCACGAATCACGACGCGGCGGCGCGCAGCCACCTCGTCCCGCTGAAGTGATCGAGCCCGGCCGTCCCTCTCTCCCCGCGGGCCCCCTCGGGGGAGAGGGAGACAGTTTCTTCAGTAGAGGACGAGCTTCCCGGCGCGGAAGAAGCAGGCGCGGGTGTCGTTGTTCGAATCTACCGCCGCGTCGATCCGCCCCGGGTCCGTGGCGCCGAGATCGAGCCGGCTCCAGAACCCCGGCGTCGACATCGGCCACACGCTCTCCAGGGTCGACCCATGGTTGATCACGATGCGCGGCTCGCCCGTGGACGTCGCCGCCACCGCGTGCTGCTGCGTCGAGGAGACCTCGAGGTACGACACCAGCGCGGTGCTCGAGCTCAACGGTGACGCCACCGACACGTCGTACAGCCCGGTGCCCCCGAGCAGGAACAGCCGCGAGCTGCCCGCCCACGCGAACGAGCTCGCCAGGCTCAAGCCTGGCAGCGGCGTGTTCAGCGGCAGCAGCTCGGTGGCCGTGCCGTTCCACGAGGCGAGGTAGTCGAGGTACGCGCCGTTGCCCGAGCCGTAGATCTCCATCGGCAACAGCAGCGCGCCCGTCGACGCCCAGGTGATGTCTCCGCGCAGGCTGCTCGAGTACACGGTGCCCAGCGGCGCCGGCAGGATCACCTGCGTCCACGTGCCTGCGCTGCGCGTCGCCGCCACCACCCGCGAGCTCGAGTTGGTCTCGTACGCGACGGCCACCTTCCCCGCGGAGTCGACGGCGATCGACGGCGGACTCGTAGAGGCGTTGGACGCCGGCGTCGCCACGCTGTCCGCGCGCTCGTGCAACCAGCTCGTGCCGCTCTTCGTCGCGTACCAGACCTGCCCATTGCGCACGTAGACCAGGTGGGGCGTGCCCCCGGGGTCGAGCACCAGCTGCACCGCCGGGGCGATCGCTCCGCCGAGGTTGAAGCCGAGCGAGTCCACCACCTCGCGCGTCAGCGTGCCGTTCGCCCACGTCGCGTACCAGAGCGTCGGGTGCCGCGCGGTGAACCACGCCACGTGCAACGTCGTGCCGCGCGCCGCCAACCCGCACGCCGCGGAGGCGAGCTCGTCCGACGCGACGGGGTCGACCACCACCGGCACCCGCACGAAGGTCGAGATGACGACCACCAGGGTGGTGCTGCCCGTCGCGCCGAGGTTGTCGGTGACGGTGAGGGTGACGGTGTAGGTGCCCGCCGTGGCGAAGGCGTGCGTCGCGGTGTTCACCCCGGTGACCGCGGGTGAGCCGTCGCCGAAGTCGAACCGCCAGCCCGCGATGGTGCCGTCGGGATCGCTCGAGCTGCTGCCGTCGAAGGTGAGCCCCACGCTCGCCTGGGCCGAGGTGGGTCCCGTCAGCCGCGCGACCGGAGCCAGGTTGTTGGCGCCCGGCGTGATGGTGAGCGTGAGGCTCGCGCTCGCGCTGCGGCCCCCGGAGTCGGTCGCGGTGACGGTGATGGTGTGCGTGCCCTGCACCAGCGAGGCGCTGCTCACGCTCAGCCCGGTGCCCAGCGCGCCCCCGAGGCTCGAGGTCCAGCGCACCGAGGTCCCGGTGAGCGCGCCGTCTTCGGGATCGCTGGCGGTCGCGCTGAAGGCCACGTTGGTGCCCGCGGCCACCGAGGTGTTGTTCGCGGGCGCCGTGATGCTCACCGTCGGCGCCGCGTTCATCGGCAGCACCTGGAGGGTGCGGGTGGCGGTGCCGGTGTTCCCGCCTGAGTCGCGCCCCACCAGGGTGATGACGTGCGCGCCCGCGGAGAGGGTGGAGTGGGTCAACGAAGCGCCGCTGCCCAGCACGCCATCGCGGTCCGAGCTCCACGCCAACGACGCGCCGGTGAGGGCGCCGTCTTCTGCATCAGTCCCGCTGCCGGTGAAGGTGACCGCGCTGCCCTGGAAGAAGGTGGCGTTGTTCGAAGGCGCGGTGATGGTGACCACCGGCGGCTGGTTGTTCGCCACGTTCACCGACACCGTGACCGAGGCCGAGGCGCTGGCGGCCAGGCTGTCCGTCGCGGTGAGCGTGAGCACGTGCACGCCCTGCGACAACATCGCCGCCGCGCTGGCGCCGGTGCCGAGCGCGCCGTCGCGGCTCGAGGTCCACTCGAGGGACGCGCCGGTGAGCGCGCCGTCTTCGGGATCCGTCGCGGCGCCGGTGAGCGAGGTGGTGGCGCCGACGAGCAGGGTCGCGCCGTTCGCGGGCGTGAGCACCTGCACGCTCGGGGGCCGGTTGGTGCCGGGCCGCACCACCTCGACCTCGATGGTGGCCACCGACGATTCGCCTCGGCTGTCCGTCGCCGTCAACACGACGCGGTGCCGCCCCAGCGCGGCGTTGTTGAAGGTGAGCGAGGCGCCGGTGCCCAGCGCCCCCCCGAGGTTCGAGGTCCACGAGAGCGCGGCGCCGGCGAGCGCGCCGTCTTCGGCGTCGGTGGCGTGCCCGGTGAGCGTGATGGGCAGGCCTTCGTCGAAGAAGGTGCCATTGGCGGGCGAGTCGATGAAGGCCAAAGGCGGCGTGTTCACCGGCGGCTGATCAGCCAGCACGGTGATGGAGATCTCCGCGCTGGAGGTCGTGCCCTTCGAGTCGGTCGCGGTCAGCCGCAGCCGATGAGGCCCCGCGAGGAGCGCCGCGGAGATGGTGGTGCCGGTGCCCAGCCCGCCCTGGCGATCGCTGCCCCACTGAATCTGATCGAACGGAATGAGCTCGTCGGGATCAGTCACCGTGCCCGAGAGCGAGAAGGGGCCCGAGCCGCGCAGCACCTCTGTGTCGCGCGGGGTGTCGATGCGCACGTCAGGGGGTTGGTTGGGGCCGCCTGAACAATCACAGGAGAAGAGGCCCAGGCAGAGGGCCACCGTGAGGAGAGATCCGGAGCGCATGGGCGGCTCGGTTACTGGAACATGATGCGGCCACCGGCCTGGTAGCAGATGCTCGGCACGCCCGTGGTCGGGTGCACCGTCACCGAGGCCGAGGTCCCGCTGCTCGTTCCCATCTGCGTCCACGTCCAGAACGAGGCGCCGGTGGCGGCGGGCGTGACCAACTCCATCGTGCCGCCGCTGTGGTGGTGCAGCACCACCGGCCGGCCGTTCCACGCGA
>VFKJ01000182.1 GCA_009885595.1 Myxococcales bacterium
CGCCTTCGACGCACTGCACGGGCGGCCTGAGGCGTGCCGGGGCTTCAGCTTCGATGGCATGACGGATCGCGGGATCGTCCGACTTGGCCTGCAGGCGATTGGGCAGGCGGTCGACGCCGAGGCGATCGACGCGTTGCTCGCCCGCTACGTCGAATGCCTGGAAGAGTCGGTGCGCAGCGTGCCGGATGATCGGTACATCGTGCACGCCGGCATGCGCGAGGCGATCTACGCGGCGCACTCAGCACGCATGGCGGTTGGGCTCGGCACCGGGAACATTCGCGAAGGCGCGCGGGTGAAGTTGAGCCGCGTGGGGCTGTTCGAGAGGTTCTCGTTCGGCGGCTTCGGCGATGATCACGAGCTGCGGCCCGAGTTGATTCGCAAGGGCGCGGAGCGTGGTGCCCAGCAACTCGGTGTGCCGCTGAGTGCCGCTCGGGTCGTCGTGATCGGAGACACCCCGAAGGATGTCTGTGCCGCGCAGGCGATGGGCGCTGAGAGCATCGGCGTTGCGACTGGTGGCTACACCAGCGATCAGCTGCGGGTGAGCGGCGCCACGTGGGTGTTCGAGAAACTCACCGATCCCGGTGCACTCCGAGCGCTCCTCGCGTCGACGTAGCAACGGCTAAGGGCTGCGCAAGGCTTCGCGCGAACGGGCGTCAGTCATCCAACTGATCGGATTTCCTCCCTCGGCGTGGATCTGAGATCGGCTGCACCCAAAAGATTACGTTGGTTGAGGGTCAACCCGGCCCCCCAGCGTTCACCCTCACATGGCTTCGTTCACCGTGGATCAAAAAGCCTGGCGCCGAGGGGCCCGCCCGCAGTGCGCACTGCACTGGGCACGCAAACGACTTGGGTAAGCCCTCTCCCCGACCCTCTCCCCCTCAGGGGAGAGGGAGAAAAAAGGCCTCGAGGAACACCTCGGGCAGCAGATCGAGATCGCCCTCGGGCTGCCGCTGATACCCGCGCTGCTCGTACACGCCCTTCACGCCACTCGCCCCGCGCCGCACGTGCAGGCACACGCCCGCGTACCCCTGCGCGCGGGCCCAGCCCTCGGCCTCGTCCATCAACAAGCTGGAGACGCCGCCGCCGCGCGCTGAACCCGCCACCGCCAGCTGCCTCAGATCCGCCGCGCTCTTCACCCACGCTTCGGACCGGGGGGCGCCCGGCGGCCACACCGTGACCGTGCCCACCACCACGCCTTCGCGCTCCGCCACCCAGATCTTCGCCCCCATCGCGCGCTTCGCCGCCACGTCGCGCAGATCGGCCTTCCGCGGCTCGGTGACCGTCACTTCCGGCATCTTCCGCGCGTAGGTGCTGACGAACGCGTCGACCAGCAACTCCCCGATCGCCACGTCGTCCCGAGGCTCTGCCACTCGCAACACCACTGCTGACATGCCTTGGCGAAATACCACCGGCACGAATCGCCGCTTTGGGTAAATGGCCCCATGGCCGTCCGCCGCCTGACCGTTCCTTCCGGTGCTGGACCCCGCCTCGACGCGTTCCTGGTGAAGGCCGTGCCCGGCTTCTCGAAGGTACAAGTGATGCGCCTGCTCGCCGACGGCAAGGTGAAGGTCAACGGCAAGAAGGCGAAGCCGCTGCGCCGCATCGTGGGCGGTGAAGAGCTCGAGCTCGACCTGCCTGAGCTGCAGAAAGCGCCCGCCTCTCCCGCGGGCCCGAAGCTGCGCGCGCTCTACGAAGATCCGAAGTGGCTGGTGATCGACAAACCCTCGGGCCTCACCGTTGAGCCCGAAGCCGATCAGCCCTCGGTGGTCGGCCTCGCGGCGGCCCAGTTCGGCGGCTTCGATGTCGGCGGCGTGGCGCAGCCCGGCGTCGCCCACCGCCTCGACAAGGACACCACCGGCTGCCTCATTCTCTCGAAGACCGACGTCGCGCTCGGCGAGCTCCGCCAAGCCTTCGAGGACAAGCGCATCACCAAGACCTACCTGGCGCTGGTGTGGGGCACCCCGCCGGAGACGGGCACGCTCGATCAACCCTACGGCCGCCACCCGGAAGACCCGCGCCGCTACACCACGCGCTTCAACTCCGCCCGGCGCGCGCGCCTCTCGTGGAAGCGCCTGGAGCAGTTCGGTGAAGAAGCGGCCCTGGTGGAGATCAACCTCGACACCGGGCGCACCCACCAGATCCGCGCGCAGTTCGCCGACCTCGGTCACCCGGTGCTGGGCGACTGGCTCTACGGCACCGCCGCCGCGAAGGCCGCCGGCTTCGGGCGCTTCGCCCTGCACGCCGCCAGGCTCACCCTGGAGGGCCTGACCAAACGCACCCTCACCCTCGAGGCCCCGCTGCCGGACGACTTCAGGAGCGCCGTCGAGGCCCTGCGTGCTAAGTCCGGCCGATCATGACCCTGCCCCTGCTCGACGCGTTCGACACGGTCTCCCACTCGGAGCAGCTGCTTCGTCGCCTCGAGTCGGCCACCGCCGAGCTCTCGAAGAAGCAGGGCCTCAAGGACGAGAAGGCCTGGCTCGACACCGCCATTCAGCGGGTGGCCGCCGCGCGTGCTGGGGTGGGCGATCTGCTCACCCGCGTGCTGCGCCTGCCCGAGCTCGAGCCGGTGCGTGAAGGCCACGCGCGCACCCTGCAGGGCGCCGCGGTGGACGCGGTCGAGCGCCTGCACGCCGGCATCACCTTCGCCGCCGGCAGCCGCGCGCCGATCCTCGAGGCGCTCTACGGCAAGCTGAAGGTGCCGGTGCTGCGCCGCTGCGATCGGGAAGACTTCGAGAAGTTCTGCGTCGACTTCGAGAAGCGGCTCAACACCAGCTACGCGCGCCGCATGTTCGGCGATCCCTCGTTCGAGATCGTCGCGCCCGCCCTCGCGCAGCTGCAGCACGCGTTCGCCACCTGGCGGGGCATCTTCTCCGACGAGCCGCTGTCCGAGTCCGCCGCCCAGGCCCTGCGTGACGAGCTCGACGCCGTCGCCCGCCGCCTCGAGCTGCCCTGCCGCCAGGCCCGCCTGCTGGCCGAGGCCGCGCTCACGCCGCTCAAGGAACTGCTGGAGAACTCGGGAGTCGCTCAGAAGCCCAGGAAGCGCATCAAGTCGGCAGACGACGACGCCTCCATGCTCGACGAGGAGCCGGTCGATCCGAACACGCCCAGCGCCGAAGAGCTGGCCGAGTTCGCCGCCCCCGCCGAGCTCGGGCCTGCGCCGGTGGTGTCGTCGGAGCCCCAGGAAGAGCCGGCAGGAGAACCCGCAGAAGATCTCGCGGAAGAGCCCCCCGCCGCGGTCCCGCCGCAGAAGCGCAAGTCGAAGCGCGCCGAGGCTTGATTCCCTTCGTCAACTGCAGACGTAGCCGCCGAAGATGAAGATGCACTGCGTGGTGGGCCGACGAAGGAGCCCCCCCGTGAAGGGATCGGTGAGCCCTCCATCCATCTGGAGTGGCCGCACCGGGGCTCCCCCATCGTGGGGATTCGAAGCGCAGGTGCCAGGAGAGACGCACGAGGTGTCGCCGGAGCACTCCCGGCACGCACGCCCGTCGTAGCCGCAGGCGAGGAACTCGTTACCGCCCCGGCAGATGTTGTTGCTGCAGCACCCTGCGCAGGTGAACGGGCTGCACCTCCAGGGCCCCGCATCCACCCCTGCGTCGGGCTCCGCGCCGGACGGCAGGGGCTCGAGGCACGACAGGAACACCATCGAGAACAGCACCGCCACTCGCCTCACCGGAAATCCCCCCCCCACATGAACATCACGGGCAGGTGATCGCCGCGCAACGCCACGATCGGTGTCTTCCTCGCTCCTCGACTCTCGACCTCGCTACGGGTATCCGAAACCAGTGACGCCGCTGCCCATCGACGCCCTGCTGCCCGACATCGTGAGTGCCTTGCGCACCCGCGACGCGCTCGTGCTCGAGGCCCCTCCCGGAGCAGGCAAGACCACCCGCGTCCCTCCCGCGCTGCTGAAGGCCGGCCTCTCGGGCGACAAGGAGATCGTCGTCCTCCAGCCGCGCCGCCTCGCCACTCGACTCGCCGCCATTCGCGTCGCCGAAGAGATGGGCGAGCGCATCGGGGAGACGATCGGCTACCAGGTGCGCTTCGAGGACGTGTCGAGCAAGCGCACGCGCATCCGTTTCGTGACGGAAGGGATCCTGACCCGAAGGTTGGTGGGTGACCCGCTGCTGCGCGACGTGGGGGTGGTGGTGCTCGACGAATTCCACGAGCGTCACCTCGCCGGAGATCTCGCGCTGGCGATGCTGCGCCGCCTGCAACTGGGCCCGCGCAAGGACCTCAAGCTGGCGGTGATGTCAGCCACCCTCGACGCGGCGCCGATCGCGAAGTGGCTCGATGACGCGCCCAGTCTGCGCAGCGAGGGCCGCCGCTTCGAGGTCACCCTCGAGCACCTCGAGCGCGACGACGATCGCCACCTCGATCAGCAGGTGCTCGCCGCGCTCAAGCGGCTGGTGCAAGCGGGGCTCGATGGCCATGTGCTCGTCTTTCTCCCGGGCGCCGGAGAGATCCGCCGCGCGATGGAGACCTGCCAGGACTTCACCCAGCGCCAGGGGCTCGAGCTGCACGTGCTGCACGGCGATCTCGCGCCGGCCGAACAGGACCGCGCGCTCAAGCCGTCCGCCAAGCGCAAGGTGATCCTCTCCACCAACGTGGCGGAGACCTCGGTCACCATCGACGGCGTCGCCGCGGTGATCGACTCCGGGCTGGCGCGGGTGGCCTCGCACTCCGCGTGGACGGGCATGCCCATGCTCAAGCTCGCGAAGATCTCCAGGGCCTCGGCCACGCAGCGCGCCGGCCGCGCCGGCCGAACCCGGGCGGGCACCTGCCTGCGGCTCTACACCAAGGGTGACTTCGAGGGCCGCCCCGCCACCGACGCGCCCGAGATCCGCCGCATGGACTTCACCGAGTCTGCGCTCGCGCTGCGCGCGATGAACGTCACCCGGCTCGAGGACTTCAAGTTCTTCGAGGCGCCCGCGGCCTCTTCGCTCGAGGCGGCAGACGCGCTGCTCCACGCGCTCGGCGCCATCGATCGCGAAGCCCAGCTCACGAAGATCGGCAGGCGGCTGCTGCAGTTCCCCCTGCATCCCCGGCTCGCCCGCCTGGTGGTGGAAGCGGAGAACCTCGGCGTCGGTCGCGACGGCGCCGCGCTCGCCGCGCTCCTGGGTGAACGCGACATTCGCCTCGAGTCTCGCGCCCGCTTCGGCCCGGGGGGCGCCTCGGCCCAC
>VFKJ01000090.1 GCA_009885595.1 Myxococcales bacterium
CCACCGCCAGGCAGGCGCGCGCCTTGACGAGGGTGCCCGCGGGCGCGAGCTCCATCGCCCCTGACGCGTCTCCCGCGCCCAACAGCAGCTCGGCGGCGAGCTGCGCGAGCGAACGATCGGCGAAGACCCCGGCCGGTGCCGCGCGCACCACCTCTCGTCCCCGGGCCCAGCGCTTCGCCTCCCGGCAAGCTTCGAGCACGATCCTCAAGAGCGGGGCGTTGTCCGGGGTGACCCGGAGCGCCGCCTCCAGGCCCACCAGCGTGATCTCATCCATCGGGCTGCCGACCCTACACGGACTGTTTTGAATCCGGTGCCTGCGGGCGTTACAAAGCGCCCATCGATGTGCCGAATCTTCGCCGTGCGGGCCAGCGCGCCCATCTCCGTTCGTCCCGCTTTTGACGGCCTCAGAAAGCTCGCGGTCGAGCACAAAGACGGTTGGGGCGTCGCCGCGTTCTCCCAGTCCGGCCGCCGCATCGAGACTGGAGTCCTGTCGGCCGAGAGCTGCACTCGCTTCGATGCCCTGGGCGATCTGACGACCCAGGCGATGCTGGTGCACATTCGGCTCGCCTCGGTCGGCACGGTGCACGAGCGCAACACCCATCCCTTCGCCGCCGGACCGTGGGTGTTCATGCACAACGGCACCCTGAAGAACTTCGAGAAGGCGCGCGCCCGTTTCGAGGCGGAGATCGCGCCCGCCCTGCGACAGGAGCTCAAAGGCGAGACCGACTCTGAGCGCTGCTTCGCGCTCTTCCGCACCTACCTCGAGGACCGCACGGGCCTCGAAGACGTGGTGGCCGCGCTCACCCGCGTGTTCCGCACCGCCGAGAAGATCTGTGACGACGACTCGGCCGGCAAGCGCTCCGCGATGAACTTCCTGGTGAGCGACGGGGTGCGGGTCTTCGCCACCCGCCGCGATCGTTCGCTCTTCACGCTCTCCCGGCCGAACCTCGCGGCGATCGCGAGCGCCGAGCTGCTGCCTGACCCAAGCTGGCGCGAGGTCCCCGACGACACCATCGTCACCATCGACGAGGACCTCCACCTCGACACGAGGCCCATCGCATGAGGCCCTCCGAGGTCAGCGTCACGCATCACTACGTCCAGCTTCCCCACCTGCGCATGCACTACGTGGAAGCAGGCCAGGGCCCACTGGTGATCCTGCTGCACGGCTTCCCGGAGAACTGGTGGTCCTGGCGCTACCAGCTGCAGCCGCTCGCCGAGGCGGGCTTCCGGGTGATCGCGCCCGATCTCCGCGGCTACGGCGAGACCGACAAGCAGGGCCCGTACGATCTCGACACCATCGTGGGCGACGTCTGCAACCTCATCGAGTCGCTCGGCGCGGAGAAACGCCCGGTGATCATCGGGCACGACTGGGGCGGCGCGGTGGCCTGGCACCTCGCCTCG
>VFKJ01000490.1 GCA_009885595.1 Myxococcales bacterium
GGCGGCAGAGCAGTACGCGACGAAAGAGGAGCTCGAGAGCATGAAAGCCACGGTCGACCTGCTGAGGACCGACGTTCAGCTCCTGACGACCCAGGTCGCCGGGATCGCCGAAGATCTGAGCGACCTCCGCGTCGAGGTGAACGAACTCCGCGGAGACCTGAACCAACTTCGCGAGGACATGGAGACGCGCTTCGCGCATGTGGAGACGCGGCTCGAGCGCCTCGAGACCACCGTCGTCGAAGGAAACACCGCCTTGATGTCGGCGATCCTCCAGCTCGGACCGCGCTGATCAGTCGATGAGCCCGGCGCGCCGGCTGGCCGCCAGCGACTCCACCGCGTCGAGCCTGCGCACCACGTCCTTGAGTTGTTCGGCGAACGCGCGCCGCCGCTCCAGCACGCCCTCCCCCGGCTCGAGCAGCTTGCGGTTTCCCGCCAGCTTGAGCGCGGTGTCGAACAGCACCTTCGACACGCTCTCCTCGGAGTGCACCCGCTTCTGCAGCACGTACTGCCTTCCCAGCGCCAGGCACTGGTCGATGAACGGCCCCGACTCGACCTTCACCTTCTCGTCGTGACGCAGCAGCGCGTCGGCCACCGTGCGCCAGGCATCGACGAAGGGCCGCAGAATGCGATGCGCGCTGAAGGGCTTGAAGCGGCGCACCACCTCATCGGCTTCACCCTGTCCCAGCCGCTCTTCCCAATCGGGCGCGTGAAAGGTGAGCTCAGCGGCGAGTTCGGCCTTGAACGCGTCCTTCTCGGCGAAGAAGAACTCGTACTTGAGGAGATCGCGCAGCCGCATCGACTCGTCCTCGAAGGCGTGCCGCCAGTCCGACTTCATCGAGGCCGCGTGGAGCAGCGAGAGCTCGGCGATGGACGCGCTCACGAAGAAGTGGAGGATGGTGTTGCGGTAGTACGCGGCGGTGAGGAACTGATCAGGCACCAGGCCCCACACGGGCTCCGGGCCTTCGTCGAAGCAGCGCACCACCCCATTCTCCGCCAGGCCGCGCAGGTGCCGGGTGAGGCGCTCGGCGTGCTCGAGATCATCGAGCGGCGTGGTGGAGGGCAGCTCGCGCTTGCGCGCGTAGTGCACCAGGTTCTTCAAGAGGTAGAGCAGCTCGTCGATCGAGACCGCGCGCTCGCCCGCGCCCAGCAGCGCCAGGCAGATGGCGGCGTTGGGGGTGATGGGGGTGACGCCGTTGATGCGGTGACAGACCTCGAAGGCGAGCTTCTGCACCGGCAGGTTCTTCTCCTCGGGATCTCCCCCCTGGCTGGCGTCGGGGGCGCCCAGCTCGCCGCGCAGCGAGACCGGCTCGCCGAAGCGCACGTGGATGTTGCCGTAGCTGCGCTTGAGCGAGCGGATCATCTTCACGAACCACCCGAGGCCCTCCTTCTGCTTCACCCCGCCGCGCGCCTCGCGCGAGTAGTCGCCCACGTCGGAGATCTGGTCGTAGGCGATGGAGACCGGCACCAGCAGCACGTCCTCGGCGCGGCCGCGTCTCCACGCGTCGACCACGTAGGCGAGCATGCCGAAGCGGGGCGGGAGCAGCTTGCCCGAGCGGGAACGGCCGCCCTCGATGTACCACTCCATCGAGAAGCGCTTCTCCACCAGGAAGTCGACGTACTGGCGGAGCACGAACTTGTAGATGGGGTTGTCCTTGAACGAGCGGCGAATGAAGAACACCCCGGTGCGCCGGAAGATCGGCCCCACCGGGAAGAAGTTCATGTTGATGCCGCCGGCGGTGTGGTTGGGCGGCGAGCCGTTGTCGTAGAGCAGGAACTGCAAGATGGCGTGATCGAGGTTGGACTTGTGCGTGGGCAGGAACACCACGGTCTGGCCGTGCTTCGGCGCGAGCAGGGCCTGCAGCTTCGCGCGGTCGTAGACGATCTCCTCGCCGTAGCCCTGGCGGTACACGACCCTGATCAGCCGGTGCACGAGGTCGATCACGTAGGGGCTGACGCGGGCGGCGATCTCCTGGAGGTAGTAGCCGGCGCGGCGGGTCACGCGCTCGGCGGACAGGCCGGTGCTGGCGCTGAGGGTGGTGAGGCCGCTGCGGAACTCGCGGTGGCGCAGGATCTCCTGGCGCACGAAGCGCGGCACCTTGTAGCGAGCGCCCCGCAGGGGACGTTCGGCGCGCTCGAGGGCCAGCGCCGCCTGCCGGAGCACGAAGAGCGGGAGCGAGGCGGGATCGGGGTCCTTGTCTCCGCCACCGCTCGTCCAGCGGGTGCGCAGCGCGGACGCGGTGGCGGGTTCTCCTTCGACCACCCGCACCCGATCGGGGTGACGCGAGAGCACCCAGCGCTTGCCGATGAGGCCGGGCGCGCGCGGGTTCCCGAAGGTGAGGAGATCGTACAGGCGCACGGCGCGCTCGCCCTCGAACTGCCGCGGCAGCCAGGCCACGCGGATCGGCGTGAGGATGGGGTCGTCACCGCGCGCGAGCCGCTCGGCGAGCTCGGGGCGGAGCCGGCCCGCGTCCCACGCGCGGGTCGGGGGAATGCGGATGAACTCTGGCGTCACGCCGGGGTGGTTCTTCGCGATCCACGCCTCGATGAGGCCGCGGTCGAAGGAGCCGCCATCCACCAGGAAGACCTGCGGCTGCGCCTGAACCATGCGGCGCACGCTAAACAGGATCTCCTCTCGTGTGGATCATTCCCGCATGGCGGCGTAGGCACCGAAGCCCATGCGAATCCTCCACACCATGTTGCGGGTCGGCGATCTCGAGAGGTCGCTCGCGTTCTACACGCAGGTCCTCGGCATGCAGTTGCTGCGGAAGAAGGACTACCCCGAGGGCAAGTTCACGCTCGCGTTCGTCGGCTTCGGCCCGGAGTCTGAGCAGGCGGCGCTCGAGCTCACCTGGAACTGGGGCACGGAGAAGTACGAGCTGGGAACCGGCTTCGGCCACATCGCGCTCGAGGTGCTCGATGCGTACGCCGCGTGCGCGGAGATCAAGAAGCGCGGCGGCGTGGTGACGCGCGAAGCTGGCCCGATGAAGCACGGCACCACGGTCATCGCCTTCGTGCAGGACCCGGACGGCTACAAGATCGAGCTCATCCAGAAATGACTGAGGCCCGGTCCGTTGAAGAGACCGAGCCTCAGGGATCAACCGCCGAGCTTTCGACTCAGGGGAGGACGCGCACGTTCGCGGCCTGCAGGCCCTTGGGGCCCTTGTTCACGTCGAACTCGACCTTCTGGCCTTCCTGCAGCGTCCGGAAGCCCTCGGCCGTGATCGCGGTGTGGTGGCAGAAGACATCGTCACCCCCGCCGTCCTGACTGATGAAGCCGAAACCCTTCGCGTCGTTGAACCACTTCACTGTTCCTGTTGCCATTTGACTGTTCTGCTTTCCAAATCAGGCTCCGAAAATTGGAGTCCGGCTCCGATCTCATTGTCGGGGCTCGCATGAGTTAACGCAGGTAGGAGCCGCGTGCCGGGGAACCTCCCTCGCCGAAGTGGGGGGACGTCGCGCAATTTCATCTGCGCCAGGCGTGCACTGCGATCTCTGGGGACGCGCTCGCGGAGAGCGCGGCGCTGATCTGATGCTCGCCCTGAGTCCACGTCTGGAATTGCCAGCGCGCGCCGTCGTCGTTCAGCCTCGGCTCGACCTCGAGGCGAATGGTGGGCTCGTCGAAGCGGAAGGCGAAGCCGTCGAGCGCGAGCGCGAGGCCCATGCCGCGCGCCTTGATGTAGCTCTCCTTGAGCGTCCACAACGTCACCGCTCGTTGCGCGCGCTCGACCTCTGGCAACGCGGCGAGGTCGCTCAACTCGGTCGGGGCGAACACGCTCGGCGCCAGCGCGAGCAAGCGGGGCGCGCGGGAAATGCGCTCGGTGTCGACGCCCACGTCGGACCCCTCCGAGATGAGAAGCATCACCAGGCCTTCTGTGTGAGTGAGGTTGAAGCGCAGTGGACCCTCGAGCTCGGGGCGTCCCCATTGGTTGGTGGTGAAGCGCAGTGACTGGGGAGAAACACCGAGCTTCTCCCCCAGCACGGTCCTCGAGAGGACGCGGGCGACCAGGTACTCGTGGCGCTTCCCAGGCGGAATGAAGCGCAGGTGCTGGGTGCGTTCTTCGGGCGTGAGGAGGGCGAGGTCTGCCTCAGTCGCCGTGAAGGTGTCGGGATTGATCCAGTAGAGGGTGTTCATCTTCTGGTGAGGGGCCGACTACAGCAGACCGTCGACCACCGGCCCGTTCGCGCCGAACATCCGCTTCGCCAACCGCCCCAGCCACTGCGAGCGGGCCTCCGACGTCACCGTGAGGCGGCCGTTCCGCGCACCCTCGAGCAGCGCCTTCACCTCGACACCCGGCGCAGGCAACGACGCGAGCGTGGTGAAGAGCACCGCGTCCTCGGGCGTACACCCGGTGCGAGAGCGCCACTCGTCGGCGCGGGCGCCGAACTGCGCATCTCCACCCAGGGGCAGCTCACCCGACAGCGGCGGCCCGAGCGAGTTCATCGCAGCCAGCACCACGTCCTTGCGCTCCTTCAGCGGCAGCTTCGCGAGCTGCTCGGGCATCAGCGGCGCACCCAGCCAGTAGTCCTGCTTGCCGAAGCCGACGGGGAACTCGAGGCGCTGCTCCAGCGGCGCCACCGGCAGCCCACCGACGAGTCGCACGGGAATGATGGGGGCGCCGATCGCCAGGGCCAGGTCGATGAACGTGCTGCTCAGCTTCACCACCGGCTGCCCTGCCTGGAGCGAGCGGGTGCCCTCGACGTGCACCATCACGCTCTTGCCGCGCTCCTTCATCTCGGTGCCGAGCTCGCCGACGATGCGCAGCAGCGACTCCTTGTCGTCGCGATCGAAGAAGGTGATCACCTTCGGGTCGACCACGCCCGGGTACGAGAAGTTGTGCGCGATCAGCGTGCCCAGCCAGCTGGTGCGGTGCTCCGCCTTCGCCAGCGTCACCGTGGGCGTCTTGCTCAGCGCGGAGATGAGCATGCTGAACAACAGCGACTCCACCCCGACCTGGTGGTTCGCCAGGTACAGGCAGCTGCGGCCCTGCACCGCCGCGAACGCCGCCGGATCCGTCAGCACCACGTCGCCGACGAAGCGCTGCACCAGGCCGTAATAGAGATCCTCCACCGGCCACTCGCCCACCGCGAAGTGCTCTCGCCAGTACGAGCGCACCGCCGCGAGGTCCTGCACCGGCGGCGAAGCATCGGCCACCAGCACGTCGTCGCCGGCGCGGGTGACCTGCAGCGAGTGCAGACGCAGCGGGCGCATCGCCGCGCGCGCCCCACCCGCCTCTACCGTCACCGCCGAGGGGTGCACGAAGGCGCGGCGCGCGACGTGCTCCTTCTGCGCGACCTCGGCGACGAGGTCTGAGCGGCGATCGGCGGGCACGTCGTAGATGCAGGCGACGTTTCCGGGCAGCCAGTCACTCTGCCGCAGCACCTGCGCGCTGAGCCCGGTGGTGCGGCCGTCGAAGCTCGAGAGCGCGACGCCGGGCACGTACTGGCGATCGCGCAGGAAGCGGCGCCGCTCGGCGCGCGGCGCGGTGCCGATGGGTCCACGCGGCAGCAGCACTTCCACCAGGCGGAAGTCTGCCAGCACGCGCTCCTGCTCAATCAGCTGCACGTCGATGACGGGGAACCGCGGCTCGCCATCGAAGCCGGCGAAGCGCGCCTCGACCCGCAGCTCGCCCGTGTCCGGCAGGGCCGAGAAGATCCGCAGTTGCTTGATGCGGTACGGGTAGCCCACCACGTCGGCCGGAATCTGGTTCGACCAGCGAGAGAGTTCGTCGTGTGGCAGCCCGTGCGTCATCGCGTCGAGCAGGCCCTGGTTCAACGCGCCGCGCGGAACCTTTCCGTTCTCGACCCGGAGCATCGCGGTCGAGCCGTTCGCTCCGAACTTCAGCGAGGTGAGGTACTGGAACGCGGGGCCGTGGAAGAGCGCGCCGCTCGCGTAGGGATCGGGCTCGGTGACGGCGCCCGCCAACGGCGGGAAAGGGGCAGGCGCGTCGGTGGTGACGCCGAGCTGCACTCGCCCCGTCGCCACGGGCTCGAAGCGAGACAGCGCCGCGTTCGGTGAGTCGCGCCACGCCAGCAGCGTCACGTTCTCGCCGTCGGCTTCGGTCTTCAGGCGAATCGGTCCACCGGGAAACGGCAGCCAGCGATTGACCTGCACGTCGGTGAGCGTAACCGCGCTCGTCTTCGGCATCGCAGCGGCGAGGCGATCGACCATCGACATCATCGGCAGCGCAGGCAGCGTCCACGTCGGACGGTGAGCAGCCAGCCAGGTGTCCTTCGTCGGGTCGAGCGTCTCTTCGCTCGGAGCCTTCTTCTGCTGCTCAGGCCCCGGGACGATCCGCATGCCCAGGTTCTTCGCCGAGTAGATGCGCTTGCCGTCGACCCAGAGCCAACCCTCGGCGATGGCGAAGCGACCCTGGCCGTCTTCACCCACCTCGGTGATCTGGATCTCCGTGGTGATGACCTTGTTCTTCGGCACCACCTGCCCGCGGTACTTCCAGGTCACGGGCTTCTCCAGCATCAGCGGCTCGAAGCGCGGGTTCTTCAGCCCCTCGCCCAGGCCCTTCTCGAGCATGAAGAACTGCAGCAACTGGCAGAGCGCCTCGACGCCCAGAGAGCCCGGCTGCACCGGGTCCTGGAAGAAGTGCGCCTTGAAGAACCACTCGTCGGTGTCCACCGTCTTCTCCGCGCGCAGGTAGCCGAGCTTCTTCGCGCCGCCGTCGGGCGTGAACTCGATCACGCGATCGAGCATCAGCAGCATGTCGCCGGGGAGTCGCGGCTCGGCTGCGCAGTACTTCGGCGGGCGCGCGGTGAGATCGATCGTCGTCTTCGCGGGCGCGGTGAGCCTGGCGCGCTCGTCGGGCGTCACCGGCAGGCCGACCTGGTTCTCGAACGCCTCCTTGGGGAAGAACCCGAACACGGTCTTCATGTCGAAGACCTTGGTGCCCCCGATGAAGCACTCGACCTCGAAGTTCTCGATGATCATCCCCGCGCTCTGGGAGAGCGAGAGCATCTTCACCTTCGTCTTGAAGATGCCGCTCGTGGGGAGAACCTCGACGTGCATGGTGCCGGTGCCGTCGAGGTTGCGGAACAACATGTCCGTCTCGGTGGTGAGCGCGCTGCCCACGTACGAGGCGAGCCACCCGCAAGGCTGCAGCGCCGCTTCCATCACCACGCAGAAGGGCATGGTGGGGTTGCCGTTCTGCTCGAAGTACCACTGCTCGACCGGCACGTCGTACTCGACCTCGACACCCGTGCCCGGCTTCATGCCGCCGAGCGCGCCGTCGAGCTTCGTGATGCGCGACATGAAGTGGTACGGCGGGCCGGGCAGGCGCGCCGCGCGGCGGGTGCCGTCGAAGCGCGCGTAGAACGGACCGAACGCCGCCGACGGAGGACCCCACGCGCAGGACAGCAGCGAGTGGTAGTCGAACGCGAAGCCTTCAACCGTGGCGCAGGGCTTGGGCTCGACGTACTTCTTCAGGCCCGCGAGCGAACGCAGCGGCACGGCTTCACCGGTGAGCTGGGTCTGCGCGGGCGCGAGGTGCTTCCAGTGCTCCAGCGGCCAGTCGGGCACGAGGCGCAGCCCGACGCGCTTCGCGTGGAACGCCTTGCGGCCGTCGACGGTGACGAGGAGATCCGCCCACACGGTGGGAATCGGGCCCGCGCTCACCTCGGAGACGAAGACCTCGTACACGAGGTGCTTGCTGGTCGGCGTCACCTGCCCGCGGCACCGCATCGGGTACTTGGTGTCGGGCACGGGCTCGAAGCGCCACGCGTCGCGCTCGATCGTGTAGCCGAGGCTCGCCAGGTAGATGGACATCGCCTGCAGGCAGCCGTCGAACATCAGGGTGCCGGGCATGCAGGGGTCGTTCTTGAAGTGGCCCTGAAAGAACCAGTCGTTGGGGGTGACCGGCGTCTCCGCGCGCAGGTAGCCGCGGCCCCACGGGCCACCCTTCGGATCGAGCTCGGTGACCTCGTGGAGGAACTGCATCTTCTCCGAGGTGATGCGGGGCGAGCGCACGTGCGGCTGCGTCGTTTCCCAGCCCTTGCCGAAGCACGCGTA
>VFKJ01000637.1 GCA_009885595.1 Myxococcales bacterium
GAGAGGTCGAAGCTCCCGTTGCTGGTGGACCACCCGTCCGTCCCCCCTGGGCGCAAGGGCACGCGAATGAGCTCGGGCGCGGGGGTGAAGACCGAGGGACCCATGCGCTCGCTCGCCAGCGTGGGCACGTAGCGTTGGAAGTCGGTCTCGACCTCTCCGCACAGATGAATGGTGGGGTTGTCGAAGCGGCCTGGCGTGGTCCACACCCCGGTGGTGGTGACCGAGGCCACCGACGACAACATCATCGGCAGGCGCAGGTGAGTGGCCCTGGAGAGATCCCACCAGGTGCCCGCGGGCGCCTCGGCGTACCAGACGTGCAGCCCGCTCTCGGTGCCGATCCACGAGGGGTTGAGGAAGGCCATGGCCGCGCTCCCCCCCACGTTCTTCATGCAGCGCGAAGGCAGGGGCGGCAGCGTTGCCATCCCTCCGTCGTAGAACGAGAGCGCGCCGAAGGTGACGCCGCGCTCGGTGAGCAGCGCCGACGGTCCCCCGCAGCCCGGGCGATCGTCCGCCACCCCGGAGCAGTCGTTGTCGGCCAAGTCACCGCACACGTCGGTGCTCGAGGGCAGCCGCGGCACGCACACCGGCTCGAAGCGGGTGTTGGCCGCGGAGAACACGCACTGCTGGCCGCCGGGTCGGCACCCGCCCAGCAGCCCGGTGTCGCAGTCGAAGCTCTGGCCGGGAGTGCCCGGGTTCTCCACGTCGACGAAGGGCGGGTCGTCGAGCTGCCTGTTGCAGTTGTCATCGAGCTGGTTGCAGCGCTCGGGCGCGCCGGGGAACACCGCCGCGTTCATCGGCGCGCAGTCGCCCGCGCGCGCGGCGAAGTCCGCCGGCTGCGTGCACGCCAGCAGCTCGCAGGTGCTGCCGCAGTCCTCTCCGAAGCCGTCCTGGTCGACGTCGCGGTACCAGATCTGCCGGGCCAGGCCCTCGTCGATCTCCCCGTCGCAGTCGTCATCGCGCGCGTTGCAGCGCTCGGAAGCGAGCGGGCCCACCGCGGGATCCGCGTCGTCGCAGTCGGTGGAGGCCTTCACCCACGGCTCCTTCACCGGGGCGCGGCAGAACACCCGGCCGGTGGCGAGGGCGCCGGCGCCGTCTCCGTCGTTGTCGCGGAAGTAGGTGGCGGGCATCGAGCCGAAGGGACAGGTGCCTTCGAAGGGCAGGGTGGGGCAGCGCGGCGTGCCGTCGAGTTTGCAGCACACGCCGTCGTCGCAGGTGAGGCCCTCGGCGCACACGCCAGCGTCGGTGCACGCCCAGGGCCCGCCCACGCTCCAGGCAGAGAAGCAGCCGGCGTTGAGCACGCCGAGCAGCAGAAGCCCGAGGACCCGAGCGCTCATGGCCCCATCCCCGTGCTGTCCCGGAAGGTGACGGTGAACGAGGTCGTCTGGGTGAAGATCACCAGCTCGATGCGCTTGACCCTGCGGGTGTCGAAGCCCGAGCCCACGCCCACCGACCAGGTGGTGTCGCTGTTGTTGAGGGGCAGCACCTTGTCGAAGCTCATCTCGTTGCCATCGAGGGCGGTGGCGGTGGTCGTCGCCCGGTAGCGGATGAACTCGGTGTCGCGCTCACCGCACAGATAGACCACCGGGTTGTACGGCGGCGGCACGCCCCACAGGCCTCCGGTGCCCGTGTACGGGGTGCCGGTGGCGAGGAAGGAGATCCGCAGCTCCGCGTTGGGCTTGCTCAAGTCCCAGGTGGTGCCGGTGGGGGCCTCGACGCTCCACACGTGGTACGGCTGGACGGCTCCGGCGCCCGTCCAGGTGCGCCCGTCGGCCGAGACCGTGTCCGCGGTGGCGATGCCGGGCAGGTTGGCCTGGCAGCTGGTGGTGAGCGCGCCGCCGCTGGCGAGGTGCAGCGCCCGGTAGCGCAGACCGGTGGCCTGGGCGTTGATGAACGCGGGCGGGCCGCCGCAGGCAGGGGCCTCGTCCACCCCGCCCATGCAGTTGTTGTCGAGGCCGTCGCAGATTTCGAGCGAAGGCGAGTTGACCGAGCGGCAGACGCGGCGCACTTCGCTGCCCTGCACTTCGCAGCGGAACGTTCCTGCCAGGCACACGCCGCGCGCGCCGGGGACCAGGCAGGGAAAGCGCGAGGTGGAAGCGGAGTCGCTGTCGATGAAGCTCGTCTCAGCCGTGTCAGGCACGACGTCGCAGTCGTCGTCGAGGTTGTTGCACTGCTCGGTGGCGCCGGGGAACTTGGAGGGATCGAGCGGCGCGCAGTCTCCGGGCAGCGCGCTGTAGCCGGGCGGCGCCATGCAGGCGGGCACCAGCGCGTTGGTGTCGCCCACGCCGTCGCCGTCTTCGTCGCGGTAGAAGTTCTGCGGGCTGGGCAGCCCTTCGTCGATCACGCGATCGCAGTTGTCGTCCTTGCCGTTACACAGCTCGGGCGCGCCGAAGAAGATGTCGGGGCGGGTGTCGTCACAGTCGCGGCCGGTGAGCACCCACGCGGGCTTCCCGGGCAGCTTGTGCGGCGCGCGGCAGAAGACGCGGCTGAGCTTCTCGTTGCCGTCGCCGTCGCCGTCGAGGTCCTGGAAGTAGACCTTCGGGTCGCCTTCCGCGCAGCCGCCCCCGGGGAGCGGGAGGGTGGGGCAGGCGGGCGTGCTGCCGGGCTTGCAGCAGACCTCGTCGTCGCAGGTGTAGCCGTCGGGGCAGGTCTGGTTCTCGCTGCAGGCCCAGGGGCCGCCTTCGTCCCACGCGCGCAGGCAGCCGGTGAGCGAGAGCACGAGCACGAGGAAAGACAGCGCCGCGACTGTCCCCCTCTCCCCGCGGGGGAGAGGGTCGGGGTGAGGGCCAAACGCATTGGCCCCTCGACTCGGCTCGGGGTGATCGGGGGTGCTCATCAGTTCGCCAACGCGTCGATGATGAAGAGCACCACGCCGGTCGCCGCCAGCCCGCTGCCGACGCCCAGCATCACGTTGCCGGTGGTCGCGTACGCCTCGGCCTGCGCCTGCTTCGCCTGCACCACGTCCAGGGTCGCGCAGTCGCGCTTGTCGCCCTGGCAGCTCGCCAGCCCCTCGCCGGTGCCGCGGCCGAGCGAGCCGGCGACCAGCCCGCCGGCGATCGCCGCCGCGCCCGCGACGAAGACGCCGTAGCTCACGCCGCGCAGCGCGCTCATGCCCCGGGGCGCCTTGCCCGTCACCGCCTCGGCCGGAGAGAGCGCCTCGACGTTCACCCGGCTGCCCTCACCGACCTCCACCCGCTGCAGCACCGCGTGTCCTTCTAAGAACACCACGTCGACCTGGTGCACGCCCGCGGGCACGGCGAGCACCTCACCAGCCTTCGCGCTCGCGAGCCGGCCGTCGACCTTCACCACCGTGCCCGGCTCGGCCGGCAAGCGCAGCCCGCCGAAGCCCTTGCGCGCCCACGCGGGCAAGAGCGCCTCGAGCACCGGCTTCACCGCGGCCTCGAAGCCCTCGATGGAACCTTCGCCGCGCTTGACGCCCAGGCGCTCGCCGTCGACCCACAGCTGCACCTCGACCGCCACCCGATCGCCCTTGCCGTCGAGCGCGCGCAGGTCGAGCAGCACCACGCCCGCGGCCGACAGCGAGCCGGCGAGCTCGCGCGCGCAGTCCTCACCACACCGCTTCGGGGCGCCCTTCTTGAACGCGGGGCCTTCCCCGACCGGCAGGCTGGAGACCTGCTTGAGCGCGGTCTCGGTGGCCCGTTGCGCGCGCTTGAGCGCGACCTCAGACACCCCGGTCGCGTCGACGACAGCGCTGACGAGTGACTGGGCGTGCGCAGCGAGCGGGACGACGCAGAGGACCACGAAGAGGCGGAGCACGAGCGCAGGTCTACCATGTGGCCTTCGCGGGCTGCATCAGGGAGAAGCCGCCCTCCGCAACCCGCGGAAGCTCGGGCGACGAGGTGACCGCGCACGGTGCTGGTGGAGCTCATTCGACCGCCCCGCCCGTAACCTTCGCCGCGAGTTCCTTCAGGGCTGATCGTGAGCCCGACCACC